>JAWODE010000289.1:0-6843 GCA_046483455.1 Candidatus Hydrogenedentota bacterium
GGGGAATCAGTTGACAGTGTGGTGCGCGGGGGATAAAATCCTAAAAAGACAGGCGCACGGCACGGAAGAAGGCAATGAAGCGGTTCAGTTTCAATAGTTTCCTGGCGGCCGACGGGAATCGCGCGGCTCTGGACATCTGCAAACGGATTGCGGATTTGGAGCCGGTGGCGCCCATGCCGGTTTTATTGCTTGGCGAAGAAGGCTGCGGCAAGACGCACTTGCTGTATTCAATCTGGAAACGCGTAAAAGCTTCTTCGCCGCGCACGTCGCTCGCCGTGGTCACAGCGCGCGAGTTCAGAAGCGAAGTGCGCGAACTGATTGGCGACCCCGCACCGGTGGAGAAGGCCGAGTCCGCTATCCTGCTGATCGACCAGCTCGAACTCTTCGACGATCTGCTGGAAGAACTCGAGGCCGTCGTACGGATTTTCCTCGACAACAACCACGCCGTGCTGATGGCCAGCAACGTTCACCCCCGCCGCCTTAAAGCCCTTCCACAGGGGTTGCGCGACATGATCTCCGCGGGCCAGATTGTCGAAATCCGGCTCCGTGAGGGCGAAACCCAGCTCGAGATTCTCAAGCGCGAGATGCGCGAGGAAAGTCAGGCCATCATTGAAAAACAGCGCACGGAAATCGATCAATTGCGCGAACTTCTCGAACGCGTCGGCGCGGTGGAAGGCGAGCCCGGAGAAGCCTCGGGACTCCGCCAGACCCTCGAGCAGGAACGCGCCCGGAGCGCCGATTTAGCGAAGCAGCTCGAAGAGACCGCCGCATCGGTCCAAGACCTCAGGCAGGAACTCGATTCACTGGAAAGCAAGGAAACCGTCGAGCGAATGCAAGAGGAACTCGACGCCCTTCGAAACGAAACCGAGACCCTTCGCCGCGAGTTGGAAAACCGAGGGGATGCCGAGGAACAAATCGAGCAGCTGCGTCAGGCCCTCGAGGATGCCCGCGCCGAAAAAGACCGCGCTCTTGCCGAGACCGCCGCCGTGCCGGAAGACGAACGGCGGGGGTTCGAGGAAGAAATCGCCACCCTCCAACAACAACTCGAGGCCGCACAGAAAGAATCCGCCCAGGCCAGGCACGAAGCCAACATGTTGCTCGAGCGCGCCGAAAAGCTCGTGGCGCAAATCGAAGACAACCAGGTCCGCTTTCGCGAGACCGAGCAGGAGCAACGGCGGCAGATCGAGGAGCTCGAAGCCTTGCTGGCCAAAGGACCGTCCACCGGAGAAGCCGACGAACGCATTGCCGAGCTCGAACAGCAGTTGGCGGACGCGCAGACTAAGCTCGAAACCACGAACAGGGAGTTTGACGAGGAACGCCGCGAACTGAGGGAGCGTCTTGCCCGTAGCGAGGAACGCGTCGAAGAAGAGGTGTCCAGGGTGCGCGGCGAGACCGAAGAAGCACAGCGGGCTCTTGAACAGGTGTCCTCCGAACACGAGCAACTAGGCCAAAGCTTAGCCGCGGTTGAACGCGAACGCGAGGAACTCGGGGGTACGCTTGACGCACTCCGCCGCGAGCGCGATGAGCTCGAATCCACCCTCCAACAAAACCAGGAGGAACAAGACAGCCTGCGGCAAACCCTCGACGACGCCACCCGCGAGCGCGACGAATTCCAGGCCGCCCTCGACGAAACCACACGCCTTCTGGAAACCACCCAAGCCCAGCTGCACGAGGCCGAAGACCGCTTCACCCAGCAAAGCGCCGAAATGGACGCGTTGCGCCGGGACGCCGCCGCTCAGGTTGCCGAAGCCAACGATCAGGCCGGTGTGCTCGAGGGCAAACTCGCCCAACTCCAGACCCGGTTGACACGGTCGAGCGAAGCGAGACATGAAGCCGTCCGGCACCTCGAGGAAGAAATGGGCCCTGCCTTGATGGCCTCAGCGAGCGCGCTGAACGACCTACGTCAGCAACTTCGAAACCTCGACGATGAATCGGACGAAACGGATGCCGAAGCCGAAGACACCGCATGGGAGACCCCTCTCGCACACGAAGCAGAGGGCTCCCCCGCGGCCGATGAACAATCAGACGAAAGGGAACCCGACTTCGAAACATCCGAAGAGGGACCCGATTCTGATACTCCCGATGAAGACCAATTCGACGATGACCGAATGGTCCTGCCCCCGGCACCGGATGAAGAGGACATCGATCCCGGCATGACCGATTCCGGGGATGAACAGAAACAGTCCGATTCCGGGGACCAAGGTCAGCACCCCGACAATTTCGAACTGCCAGAAACGCCCATGGGGCCGCTTCAGGACCTCTCCCCCCTCGAGGACGAACAGGAATAATTCTGCCGCCACCCGGTGGCCAAAATCCTGACCCGACGGAAAAGCGTGGGAACGACTTGACACCGTTCCAACGGCCGCTTTTATTTGCACCTACCGCATTTCTCACAGTTAGCCCGCATTTCTCATCACCTCCCGCGCGAGGGGTTTGACTTAGTTGGGTAGCCTACATATACTTGAGATGGTTTAGTTAGCATCGTGTAACGTTTTGACTCAAGCTATCCGATTGGAAGTGGGGCGCTAGAGTATATTGGTTGCATTTTGCCCACGTTACGAGACAAACCGGCATAACGCGGTAACAGAGGGAGAGCCGTGCCGGCTTGTCGTGACGCTGGTTTCATATGTAAAGTGGGCTTTTCCATCGTCAGGTGTGAATATCTCCAAGATTAAGTACTGCAACCGATTGGAGCTGTATTAACGCGGCTCCGCATGTCTTAGTGCGCCTTGCCCCTCCTGTCGGAATAAACAGTCCCCCTGGGGGCGGAGGTTCACGCATGGATCCACGCATTGTCATCGCACTGTGGATCGGAGCGGGCATCCTTATCGGGGTCATCCTCAACGCTATCGGCAGCCGCATTATGGGCCGCCGCTACGTAAGCAAGGCACGGCGCGAAGCCGCCCAGGCAATTTCCGATGCCGAACGGGAAGCCGCTACGATCCTCAAAGAAGCTCAAACCGAACTCAAAGAGCAACGCATCGAACTCAGGGCCGACGTCGAGCGCGAGGCGCGCGAACAGCGCCGCGAACTCGTGGCCCTCGAAAAACGCATCCTCGCCAAAGAGGAGAGTGTCGACAAACGCGTCGAACTCCTCGAAACCAAGTCCAACGAAATCAGCGCCAAAGAGCGCACCTTGACCACACGCGAGCAGGCCCTGCAAAACCGTCAGGAGGAGATCGACCGAATCATCCAGGAACAGAGGGCCAAACTCGAGAGCGTATCCGGCATGAGCGCCGAACAGGCGCGCCGGGAACTGTTTACGCAACTCGAAAACGAAGTCCGGCGTGAAACGGCACTGCGCCTCAAGCGGATCGAAGACGAACTCGTCGAAAATTCCGAAAAACGGGCCCAGTGGGTCATTAGCCAGGCCCTCCAACGGTGTGCCGCCGACCATGTCGCCGAGAGCACTGTCTCGGTCGTGGACCTCCCGAACGATGAGATGAAAGGCCGCATCATCGGACGCGAAGGGCGCAATATTCGCGCCCTCGAGGGCGTCACCGGCATCAATATCATCATCGACGATACCCCCGAGGCGGTCATTTTGTCGGGGTTTGACCCGATCCGGCGCGAAGTGGCCCGCATCACCCTCGAACGGTTGATCCAGGACGGCCGCATCCACCCCGCGCGCATTGAGGAAGTGGTGGCGAAGGTTCAGGAAGAAATGAATCAGACCATCAAGGAATTGGGCGAAGCCGCATGCCTCGAGACGGGGGTCCACGGCCTGCATGCTGAGGTCGTGCGGCTCCTGGGCCGGCTGAATTACCGCACATCCTACGGCCAGAACGTCTTGCGGCACTCCCAAGAGGTGTGCCATCTGGCGGGCATGATGGCCGCGGAACTCGGGTTAAATGTCCAGGAAGCGAAGCGTGCCGCACTGATTCACGATATCGGCAAGGCGGTCACTCACGAAGTCGAGGGCTCCCACGCGGCCATCGGGGCGGATTTCGCCCGCCGCTACGGCGAAAGCCCAAACATCGTGAATGCCATCAGCGCGCACCACAATGAACAGGAAAAAACGTCGGTGATAGCGGTGCTGGTCCAGGCCGCCGACGCCCTCTCGGCCGCGCGGCCCGGCGCCCGGCGCGAGACCATCGAATCCTACGTAAAACGCCTCGAGCAACTGGAAGCCCTGGCCAACGGATTCGAGGGCGTCGAGAAGTCCTACGCGCTCCAGGCCGGACGCGAAGTGCGGTTGGCTGTCCTCCCCGACAAGGTGGACGACGCCCAGGCGGCCCAGCTTGCCCGCGATGTAGCCCGAAAAGTCGAACAGGAGATGACCTATCCCGGTCAAATTCGGATTACGGTCATTCGCGAAACGCGTGCATCCGAAACAGCCAACTAGTTCGCAACGAACCACGAGCGATTCGCGGGTATGAACATATTGTTCATCGGGGATATTGTGGGAAAGCCGGGCCGGCGTAGTGTAGCCTATTGGGTGCCGCGCCTGCGCGACGAGTTTTCGGTTGACTTGGTGATAGCCAATGGCGAAAATGCGGCCGCGGGGCTCGGGATTACCGGCGCCCTGGTTCGCGAACTCCTGCAAGCGGGAACTCAGGTGATTACGCTGGGCAACCACACGTGGCGCAGGCGGGAGTTCGTAAAAGCCATCAACGAGTTCGACACGGTCGTTCGGCCCGCAAATTATGCCGAGGGGGTCCCTGGAAAAGGAGCGCTCGTATACGAACTCGAGGATGGCCGCAGGGTGGGGGTCGTGAACCTGCTGGGCCGGGTATACATGGAGCCGGTGGCGTGTCCTTTTGCAGTAGGAGCGCGCGTCGTCGACGAGCTTCGGCAGGTTACCCCGCTGGTCATCGTCGATATGCATGCGGAGGCAACCTCGGAAAAAGTCGCTATGGGATGGCATCTCGACGGCAAGTGTACAGGGGTGATCGGAACCCATACGCATATTCAGACCGCCGATGAGCGGGTTCTTCCGGGAGGAACGGCCTACATCACCGATGTCGGCATGACCGGCCCCCTCGATTCGGTCATCGGCGTGGAACGCGAACGCGTCGTGCGGCGCTTTCTCACGGGCATGCCCGTCGAGTTCAAGGTGCCTAAAGACAGACCCGGCCTGGCGGCTGTGGTGCTCGAAGCGGATGACGAGACAGGCAAAGCGAGAACGATCACGCGAATCTTGCGTGAGGACCCGCGTAATGAATAGAGTGAACCAAAACCGGGCGGATGTGCGTTTAGCATGTATTTCAAACAGTTAGAATTATCGGGTTTCAAATCGTTTGCGGACCAGACGGTGGTCCGCTTTGAGCCGGGGGTTACCGCCATCGTTGGACCCAACGGCTGCGGCAAGAGCAATATCCTAGACGCCGTAAAATGGTGTCTCGGAGAGCAGCGCGCCAAGGAATTGCGCGGTTCGCTGATGCAGGACGTTATCTTCAACGGCAGCGAAAACCGCAACCCCATCGGGATGAGCCAGGTCACGGTCCTCTTTGACAATTCGGACTCGAAGCTGCCGGTCGATTTCGCCGAGGTCGCCATTACCCGCCGTCTCTACCGCTCGGGGGAAAGCGAATACCTCCTTAACAACGCCCCGTGCCGGCTGAAGGACATCCAGGAGTTGTTCATGGATACCGGCATCGGGACGAGCGCCTACTCGATGGTTGGCCAGGGTAAGATGGACCTGATCCTCAGTTCCAAGCCCGAAGACCGGCGCTTTTTGTTTGAAGAAGCCGCGGGCATCATCAAATACAAAAATCGCAAACGCGCGGCCCTCCGGAAACTCGAATCCGCGGAAAACAACCTCTTGCGGCTCAACGATATCATCGCCGAAGTACAGCGTCAGATGCGTTCGCTGAAACGCCAGGTGAACGCCGCCATCCGATACCGCGAACTGACCGACCTCCTCCGCGATATTGAAATCCGGTCGGCGTGGCTGAAATACACAAGCCTTACTTCGGAAATCGAAGACCTCAAGAAACGGCTTGCCGAGGCGAGCGATGAGTACGAAGGCACTTCGGCCCGGACCGCCGAACTCGAGGCGCGCTTCGAGGAACTCGGTCTGGCCAAACTCGAACTCGATAGGGTATTGCTCGCGCGCCGCGAAGGCGTGCATGAAATAGACTCCGAAATGGAGAAAATCGAACGCGAGATCGCCTTGACGCGCCAGAAAATGGCGTTTTCGGAAGAACAGGAAAAGCGCGCCAAGACCGAAAGCATCGAGTTCGAACGACGGGCCGAGGCCATAGCCGCCTATCTCGAAAAAATACGCGAAGAACGCAGCAAAGCCGACGAGGAGCTGGCTGCATCTTCGGCGGCCATAGAGACGAAAACACAAGAACACTCCGCCCAGACGGAAAAGGTGGAAGACGCCGACGCCCAGCTCGAGGCCAAGCGCGCGCAAGCGGTCGAAAAAATGAACACCCGCGCCAAAGCCGCGACGGAGCTCGAGACCTTGGGCGTCAACATTGCCAATATCGAATCCCAACTGGAACAAATCTACGAAAACCAAAAGCGCATCGAGCAACGGCGCGAAGAATTGCTCAAAACCGTCGAACAACACCGCGCTCAAGAGGCCGAAAAACAGTCTCTCCTTACCGAGACCGAAGCCAACCGCGCCCAAGCACACCGCGCCCAGACAGACAAGTCCGAGGCTCTCCGCGCCCTGGATCGGGAATGGCAGGGGCTGCGTGAAAAGAAAAGCAGCCTCGATGCGCGCCTCACCTCGCTCCGCGAGTTGCGCGACAACTATGAGGGGTTCGCGACGGGCGTCCGAGCAGTCATGCGGGCAAAATCCGAGGGCCAAACCGAGATGCAGGGCAGGTAACGATCCACAAGGTCCCGGCCGCCCACAGGCAGGCTGAACTGACGCTGGACTTCGTTGAA
>JAWODE010000304.1:0-16851 GCA_046483455.1 Candidatus Hydrogenedentota bacterium
TGTCTATGGGCCCAGGACATTTTATTGGATATTCGCGCGCTGGAGCACGTCCTTGAAAACCTGCGTTGCCGGGGCGTAAAGGGTACCACTGGTACCCAAGCGTCGTTTCTGGCCTTGTTTGACGGCGATTCCGCCAAGGTGCGCGAATTGGACCGGCTTGTTGCACAAAAGCTCGGGTTCGAAGGGTCGTATCCGGTCACGGGTCAGACCTACCCCCGAAAGGTGGATACGCAAGTGCTTGCGGTATTGGCCGGGATCGGGGAGAGTGTTCATAAGTTCTCTACTGATATGCGTTTACTTCAGAATTTGAAGCAAGTCGAAGAACCCTTTGGGAAGAAGCAGGTTGGTAGCTCCGCGATGGCGTATAAGCGCAATCCAATGCGGTGTGAGCGGGCCTGCGCTCTTGCTCGCTTTTTGATGGTTTCGCCCCTGCACGGCTCCTTTACGACTGCCGTTCAATGGTTTGAGCGCACCCTCGATGACTCGGCCATCCGGCGTTTGAGCCTTCCCGAGGCCTTTCTGGCATGCGATGGCATCCTAAATCTCTATCTGAGCGTGATAGAAGCCCCCGCGGTGTATCCAAAGGTTATCGAGAAACACCTGAGAGCGGAGTTGCCCTTTATGGCGACTGAGAATATTCTAATGGAGTGTGTGAAGCAGGGTGGCGATCGGCAGGAGTTGCACGAAATCATCCGTAAACACGCCCATGATGCGGCCGCTAGAGTGAAGAACGACGGCGCCGATAACGATTTGCTTGACCGACTCGCCGCCGACCCAGTGATCGGTATGACCCGCGAAGAGATTGATGACGTGTTGGATATTCGCGAGTTCGTGGGGCGTGCACCCCAACAGGTGGATGAATTTCTCGACGAGGAAATCGCCCCGGTATTGGAACGGCACAAGGACAAATTGGGCGCGAGCTCCGAAGTTCGAGTGTAGGACGAGGAGAGGAAACGGGCGTGGCAACGATGGGCAAGGATCGGCGGGGTGGACGTATCGCTGTCGTCGTCAACCCCCACTCGGGTAACGGCCGCACGGGCAAGCGCTGGCCAACCATGGGTGCGTCTCTTCGGGAGGCTGTAGGGGCTTACACCCTGATGTTGACCGAAGCCCCGGGGGAGGCAACCCAATTGGTGCGCCAGGCACTGCAGGACGGACACGACCGCATTATCAGCGTGGGCGGAGACGGCACCCACAACGAGGTTGTCAACGGTTTTTTTGACGATGAGTCGCTTATCAATCCCGAGGCGTCGCTGGCGATCGTACCGGCGGGCACGGGTTCCGACCTTGCCCGCACGTTGCGCCTTCCATGGGGGGTTGATGCTCTTCCGTACGTCGTGGACGGCATGTACACCCGCGCGGATATCGGTCGTGTGCGTTACACGACCCCCGAAGGGGACCCGGCGGTGAGGTATTTCATTAATATCGCGGATTTCGGGGCCGGTGGGCAAGTTGTCAAGCGTGTGAACGCAACATCCAAGTTTTTTGGTGGATTTCTCAGCTTTTTCTGGGGCGTGGTCTCGACGATCGCGTCGTACGAGAATCCCGATATACAACTCGAAATTGACGGCGTTGAATTGAAAGGGCGTATCTATAATGTCATCATTGCGAATGGCCAATATTACGGGGGCGGGATGCACGTTGCCCCCCATGCCCGTTTAGACAGCCGCGCTTTTGACGTTTATGTGATCGGCGACGTAGGCAAAACGGAAGCCGTCATCCATCTTCCAAAGCTGTATCGCGGCCGTCTGTTGCGAAAACCCGACAAAGTGCGCTATTTCCGGGCCTCGCGCATCGTGGCGGAATCCTCGCAAGAAGTCCTGCTGAATCTCGATGGCGAACAACCGGGGAAATTGCCTATCACTATTCAATTGTTGCCCTCTGTGCTGAATGTGGTCACTGGATAAAGCCAGCGGCGCGCCTTGTGCGCTTTTCTGTTGTGGCGCCGTCTATTTGCGGCTCGGGACGGGGCCGTGTAGTCTGTAAGCGGAAAAAGTGCGGAGTTCCTACAAAGAGGGCAAGCAAGGAGACTTGATGATGAATACGCGTTTTCTCTTCATAGCAATAGCTTTACTGGGATTTGCGATGACGGCTTCCGCCGCGTTTCAGGCGGGGGTCGCGGTGCGCGATGTAACGCCCGATCCTCTGCTTCCGGTCAGTGGCGGGGCCAGCCCGACAAGCCCGGCAACCGAGCAAAAAGGAAACCTGACGGTGCGGGCTCTTGTGTTCGAGAACCATGACGAGCGTGTGGCGATTGTCGGCGCCGACTTTCTTGGGTTTCCGGGAGCCTTGTGCGACCGTGTACGCGCGAAAGTGCGAGGTATTCCTCCTGAGAATATTCTGATTGGTTCGACCCACACCCACAGCGCGCCGGATATGTATGGGTTCCCTGATGGAAAGGGTGGCCATGGCGCAAACCTCGAATACATTGCCATGGTGGTCGATCGTATGGCGGAAGCGATCAATCAGGCCGTGGCCGATCTCGAACCGGCATCGCTCAAGATCGACACCGGCGAGGCCAAGGGTAAGATTGCCTACAATTACTACGCGCCCCAGCTTTACGACCCGCGCTGCCATGTAATTCAGGCCGTCGGTGAAGACGGCAACCCTATCGCTACGCTGATTAATTACGCCATCCACCCTGAAATCATTGGTCCCGATCAAGGCATACTAAGTCCTGATCTGTGTGGTCCCTTGTATGATCGTGTAGCCCAAAAAGGCGGCGGTACGGCCGTTTTCATGAACAGCGCTCAGGGCGGGATGGTGACCGCTGATTGCCGGGGGCCGGACGGGAAAGACGTTCAGACCTGGGAAGAGTGCCACCGGATCGGCAATCTGTTGGCCGACGAAGCGCTCCGTATTGTGTCCGACGCGCCCATACAGGAAGCCCCCGAGCTGTATTGCACGGCGGAAGAGGTCTCTTTTGAGGTGGACTCGGAAGAAATCCGTCAAATTGCCGCACATTCACCGATCGGAATGACGCTGAATCCTGACAACACGGTAACCACGCAGATAAACTTGCTGAACATTGGTAATGCGCAGGCTTTTACCATACCGGGCGAGGCTTTGCCCAACATCGGCTACTACCTCAAGCGCAATATGAATGGCGAGCATAATTTCCTGTTCGGGCTGACCAACGACGCCTATGGTTACATCATGACCAAGGTCGATTGGAACAGTTTCAAGCGCTATGAATACATTTCAGGGCTGAATCTGGGCGAGTATACCGGCGAGCGTCTCATCGAGGAATGCCTGGCGCTGGTCGAGAGCAGTCCAAAACCGGAGAGTCTGGCGCAGAAAGTCGATTGAGAACGGATACCTGTATCAATCCCAATGACCGCCGTGCCCCGGGGGCACAGCCGGGTTCCCCGCGCAACAGGGTCACACGCTCAGCGGTTTTCGATGTTGCCTTTGGAGTCGATGGCGATGTCGGAAAGGGCGTCGTAAGTGCGCCCTTTTGAGCGTTCGAGAAACTCCTGCTCGTCGAGCGCGAAGTCGGGGCTGATCTCGATGTCCACGGCGACCTTGTCCTCCGCATCGCGGCGAACGGGGAATCCGGCCTTCTCGAACCACCTTCCCCATAGTGTGCGCATTGATTCGCGCGCGGCCACCACGCTGTTGTTGCCTTCGTAGGACTTGATAGGCGTGTATTCACCGACACGCGGAATTTCGAGAGCCACGGGTTCGTGTTCGATAAAACGCAGCGCGTCGAAAATGAAGGTTTCGAACTTGTAACCGTTGGGCTCTTTGGGTTCGATGCGTTCACCTTGTTCGTTGACGTAGGGAATCTTTTTGTGGGCCCGCCACCAGGGAAAGTCGTCGTAATTGGTATTTAGTTGCTCGATGAATCCGACGTCGATGATGTGAATGGCTGGGTTGCCTGCATAATGAATGAGGTTGCCGTCAGCATCCGTCTCGAGCAACTGGGGATACATGTCCAGCACCGTATACTCGATGACGCGGTATACGCCGTCGCAGATGCAATGAACGCCCACGGGTTCATGCGGCTCGTTTTTGTGATGGTTTTTCGACGACATCTGCGCGTTGCGCATGACGTGGTAGCCGATGAAGAGTGGGTCGGCAACCTTGACAGCCCAGTTATCGACTTGGAAATAGCTCATCGTGTCGATGCCGCGTTTTCGGGCATCCTGGATGATGCCATTGTCCATGACGGCCGGAATGACGCCGCCGTGTCCGTTGGGGTTCATGGCGAGTTTGCCCGGCTGGTCCAGCAGGAATTTGCCGTTCTCGTCGACGCAAGGCACCATGCGTTGCTCGAAAAAGGTCACGTTCTCGGGCTCGAGCCCGAAGTACCCATTTTTTTCGAAGAACGCCTTGGTCGGGCCGTGATTGGTGTTGCTGACCATGATGTACCAGGGAAGCACGCATTTGTAACGGCGTTGGAGATTGCGGATTTTCTCCGCATGGTAGCAAAAGATGCTTTTTTCGGTGATGGGACCAACGGGATAGGCGCCTTTAGGACCGTCGAACCCGAGACGGGTGCCCTGGCCTCCAGCAACAAGCAAAAGTCCCACACGACCTTCGCGTAACGCTTTTTCCCCCGTTTCCCAGGCATCTCGAGCGTCCTCTCCCCCGCCCTTGGGTATCACGGGGATAGGATCGATGTTTTCGAATCGCTCTTTTGGAGGCTCGTTTCTCACCCACTGGTCAATCAAACGGTTCACGAGCCTGAAGTCGATAGTGTCGATCTGCGTCAGGAGCGTGTTCCGTTGAGATTCGTCCAGTTTATCCCAGAACCGGAGAACATGCTCCTGGTTATTCTGTTCGAGGCGTTTTCGGGCGTCGGTTTCTGAAAGCATGGTTTATGATCGTCCCGTGTTTTGCACCAGCTTTAAGACGCAGCCGGTTTATGCAGACTGCATCCGCCGGTGAAGATGTATTCTATACTAGTCCACTTACTGAAGATTCATTATCGTGCCCCGTACCGGGACAAGATTAGGTAAAGGTTCACCGCCCTCCGCTTTTACGAAGAACGTCAACGCTTCGTTTTTTCTGCCCGGGGTTACTTTCGATGCACAATGGAGCTGAATTTTCATGCTATTGCTATCCGAGCCGGGGACTAGCTCAACGGAGAACTCATCCCCTGTGATTTCAGGGTCAATAATCTTAATTGGGCGATCCGCTTTGATCTCCAACGAAGCGAGTGGCGTCTCTTTCGACTGTCCCGGCCGCGTGGAGAAGAACAACCGCTTGTCTGACAACTCGTAGAAGCTTTTGACCATAGCCTTAATCGGCTGTCTATACCGCGGAACGCGTTTGCAGGACGTGACGATGTAGCACATTTGCGTGAATTCACCGGGAAGAGCGAACGGCTCGAGTGTGGCGGTGATTGTGTATTCGGGTTTTCCGGCTTCCTGCCATTCGCTTTCCGGCCGCCTTTCCCACTCGAACGTTACGCCTTTGGCTTGTTCGTCAATCATTCTAACGTCAAGGAGCTCGATGGGTTCTTCTCCAAGTTGCCGCAAAAGCACCTCGCGTTGGTTGCGTTCCCCCTTCTGAACTGTTCCGAAGTCCAATGCATCATCGGGAATGACCTCAAATTCCGGATCGATTCGGGCTATTACATCGATGTTCTGCATCGGGGCATTCGGCGCGTTTGTAATAAGAGTAAGGCGTTTGTGCGTATAGAAGCCGGGGATACGGTTAGGATATACGGTCACTTCCAACGTGGCAGCTTCACCAGGCATGATTTCCTTCGGATTGATTTTGCCTGTTGTGCACGCGCAGGACGTCGAAATCTCGCGGACCACGAGCTTTTCACTGCCCGTGTTTTTTACGGTCAATTCTTTCGTGGTTGGTTCACTGTTGGTTACCGTGCCCATGTGGAATGTATCGGTTTCAACCTCGAGTTTGGGCACGAGGTTCTGATCTATGTCGACAGAGGGAAGCATGCCCGTATTCGATGGGGCTACCGGTGGCGCAGGGGACGTCACATCGCCGGCATCGCCGCTCAATGCAGCGTAGATGACAAAGCCCGCTATTCCGACAATGACGAGAATGACGATATAGACGGGATGTATTCGCATGATTTATTTGGCGGCAAACTCCACCTTATAACGCTTTTCGGCGTTGCGTAAACTATCTGTAAGATTTTCGTACATTGAATTACTCATGTCAACATCGGTCTCGAGCGCCATGAGCAATGCCCCCACTACGGGCTCGTAGATGGGCGTTACGGCGGTTGCGAGCGGACAGACCTCGTGTATTCGGGCCATCATGTAATCCTTAAGCACCGGGCTGTTTCCCTTGAAGACACTACCGGCGGTTACCAGTTCGAAGGGGTGCCGGGTCATTCCCAGCTTGTGCGCCACGGCAATTACCAGATCGCCCAGATACTCTCCGGCTGTTCGGAGGATGTCTACAGCAGCCGGGTCGCCTTCAAACGCGGCATCGAAAACGAGCTTGGCCATGGGCTGGAGGTCGTCCATCGAGAATTCGCGGCGGTACATCTTGTAAAAGAATTCTTCGAGGTCCCCGCAACCGGCCCTTTTCACAAACAAGTCCGTCAAGATGGGCGCCGGCCGGACCTCGTCCCGGTGCTGGTACACAGCATATAGGCCCTGACGGCCGATGACGGTACCGGTCCATAAATCGCCGAATTCTTCGTTCAGGCCTCCTGCCCGGGCCTCTTGCCTTTCTTGGTTGATGCCCGCCGCGATCACACCGGTGCCGCAGGCGATGACGATGCCATAGGACGTTCGCACACTGCTTCGCATGGCGGCCATCGAGTCGTTACGAAAAACGCGCGGCGTATCACCGAAAAGAGGCGTGTAAATCTCGCGCTCGAGCATGTCGAAATCCTCGGGCAAATCCGCCCCTGCAACGCCCATGCCGACGCATGTGATATCGCCGAGGGTGAGTCCGGCGTCCTCGAGGGCGGCTTCAACGGCCCTGTGATTCTCACGAGCGGCGGGGGTGACTCCTTGGACCTCGTAGCTGCCGTTACCGCCTCGCCCAAACCCTTGGATATTTCCTTGTTCGTCTGAAATCAGGCAGAACGTTTTGGTCGCTCCTACATCCAGCCCCATATAGTGTTTCATTCAAGCATACCTCCTAATGAAAAAATCAGAAAAGCGCGGGAGAGGGTCCCGCGCTGAATAATGGTTTCCCGCCTATTTTCCGGAACACTTGTGGCAAATTAATTGCCCTGCACCTCTTTGAGCTTCGAGCGCGCACGGGCGGCCGCTGGGGTCATGGGATAGTTCTCGACGAGGTTTTCGAGCAAGGCAAAGGCCCGTGCCTGTTGTCCGAGCTTCAAATGGGCGGCGGCTTGGTTAAACATGCCGTAGGGCACCTTGGCACTGTCCGGGAAATCGTTGCGGAGTTTCTCGAACTCAGCGATGCATTCCTCGTAACGGCCCAGGTTGTAGAGACATTCTCCCTGCCAGAATTGGGCGTTGTCCGCGATTTCGCTATCGGGATACCGTTTTGAAAAGTCCGAAAAGAGTTGTAGCGCTTCTTCGAACTGGTCCCGCTGATAGGCTTCCATCGCCTTATTGTAGGCAGGCACGGGATCGAGTTGCGGAGTTTCGGGCGCTTCGGATGTCGCCGGCGCCGTGTCGGTGGTATGGGCCAAGGGGTCGGGTTCGGGAGCGAGAGAAGAGCCGGACGAGCTCGTTTCGCCTTCCACGCCGCTCTTCGGGGGCTCGACTTGCACCTGTCCCGGTACCACATATGATTCTTCCGGCGAAGCGCCCCATCCCGTGCTTGGCCTGCCCGAGGGGGGCGTAATACCGAATTGCTCGTAGAGCGTGCGGGTCAGCGCATCCAGTTTGCCCTCCATTTGTTCCAGTTTTCGTTGATTTTCCTCGACCATGCTCTGAACTTCACGCGCCTGGGTGTTGCTCTCGTTTACGCGTACGCTAAGGTCGGCTGCCGTTTCGTTGAGATGTTCGACAGTGGTGCCCAAGTCTTTATCGAGGCGAGACACCTTCCGGTGCATGTCGTAAATGGTGTTCGCCACAGAGTCTTCCGAAGAGGGAGTTGTGGTGCACCCGGTTACCACCAAAATACCCAGTAAAGGAGCTGTAATTATCATGAAGGAGCCACGCATCGGAAACCTCGCTTAGTTTGCCCGGTTAAATTCAACACGACGGTTTTTCGCCCAAGCTGCTTCGTTTTGGCCGGGGTCCGCCGGATACTCTTCACCATAACTGATAGTCACAAGGCGGTCGCCCGAGATACCCAGTCGAATCAGGTAATCGCGCACGGCCATGGCGCGCCGTTCGCCCAATGCCAGATTATACTCCTGCGTACCCCGTTCGTCGCAATGCCCTTCGAGTTGGATCAGCGTGTTAGGCATCTGCTTGATAATGTCCGCGTTCCGTTTCAGCGTTTCCAGGGCCGTAGCATCAAGTTCCGAACTATCAAAGGCAAAATAGACTGTGCCTGCTTCTTTCAGCTTCTGAAAGTAAACATTTTCCTGTTCAATGTCGGGTAGTCCTGTCCCACTGGTTGTCTCAACGCCACCCGTCCGGCTGGAACTGGAATCGGTATCGGCCGTCAAGTCGGGCGTGATCTGTGTGTCCTTTTTGCGTCCGCAGCCCCCCACGGCCACCGCAACAATGACTAAACCCACCACAAATAGCTTCGTCGGCATGTTGTTTTTCATTTTCCTCTGTTCCCCTCGCTCCACCTGGCGTGGATGTAATCGGTTTGGGTATGGCAACGTTCCCAATCGTAGCAGAGTCACCCTTACCGGTCAACCAGAACTTCGATCTATACTGTGAATATCGCAAGACACGCAAAAGTTTCACCCAGAATACCGGACCCCGTGAAATTGCATTTGTCCTGCCGCCGCGCCTATTATCCTGCGCCATGCGTATACTGTATATCCTTCCCTTTGTTGCCCTTGTTTGCTTTCTTCCATCGTGTGCTCGTGATTTGCGGATAGACAGGAGGGTCCCCTATGCGTGTCCGGATGGGCGGACTCTTCGTCTGAATGTTTACCAGGCGAAAGAGCGGCCCGCGGAACCTCTTCCCGCCATCGTGGCTATCCACGGGGGCGCATGGTTGCATGGCCCCCGCGTCCAGCAATGGTGGTACTTGCACGAGTTCGCCCGGCGCGGATACGTGGTTGTCACGGTGGACTACCGGAATCTGCCGCGATATCCATTTCCTCACTGCCTGTACGACGTAAAAAGTGCGGTTCGCTGGATGCGGCTGCATGCCGATGAATACGGGATTGACCCAGACCGTATTTTTGCCTTTGGTGCGTCTGCCGGAGGGCATCTGGCCGCTTTTCTGGCCACCTCCGTTCCAGAAGACGAGTTCGAGGGTCGGCGGAATCGCGGGGCATCAAGCGAGGTCAGGGGAGCAATTAGTTTGTATGGGGCTGTGGATTTGATGAAGTACCGCGACCCGCCTGAGAAGAGGTGGGTAAATGCGATATGGCGTCATTACGTCTGGCTGTTTGTCAAAGAGGCGGGCTGGTGGAAATATGGCCAGAATCCATTTGCCTATGCCTCTCCCATAACCTACGCGCGTCCTTTCAGCAAGCCGATACTTTTTATTCACGGAAAGGAAGATTCGGTGGTTGATTTCCGGCAGTCCGTGGATGCCCACGAGCGACTCGTGGAACTTGGCGTTTCTACTGAAATTATCCTTCTCGAGAATCGCGGCCACGCGTTCGATTACATCCATTGGAAAGAGCGCAAGCGGGTGTTCGCTCGGATGCTCGAGTTTTTGGAAGAACACGGTGGCGCGCCGGCGCGCACATTATTCTCGGATAAGGCCGAGCCCCTCCCAGCCATACAGGAAATGTCCGCCAAGTAACTTACACGGATGGATAGCTCAGATTCATATTGTTCCGAAAAGAAGGTTCGAAGGCTTCACGAATGAGTGCAGATTCCCTCACTGTGGACAAGTTTTTGTGCTTCTTTGTGCTTCTCCGTGGCGCTGTGTGCCATGGGCTGATGACCGCCGACGCGGCCGTCCTCGGTGACCTTCGGGATGCGTGAGACACCCCTGTCTCCTATTTTGTCGGAAAACGTGCTTCATGCTAAAGAATTGCGGGCCCTTCTGCAGGAACGCTTACTGGTTTCCGCGCCATTTCTTCGAAGGCCACCAGCGGAAAAGGGACTTCACGCCCTGCCATAAACGTTTGGTTCGCGGAACCTGTGCTGGTGTGGCGACCGGAAGCGTGGGCTCCGCTGTTCTGGGACTAGTCGCGGGTTTCGGTGTAGGCCGGGAGGCTTGGTAAAGACTCAGAATGGCTGCGCGAAATTCGCCCGCGGTGGCAAAACGTGCATGTGGAGATTTTGCGGTCGCTTTTTCAAAAAAGGCGTCACACCCTTTGGGTAGAATGGGCACAATCTCGGTGATTGTTTTCCCATCCTCCGGGATCTGCCCCGTTAGCATTTCGTAGAACATGACTCCAAGGGCGTAGATATCGGTGCGTCGATCCACGTTAGCCGCGCTGATGAGTTGCTCGGGCGAGATGTATTGATGTTTGCCCAGGGTCACCCCAATCCGCGTGAAAGCGGGTTCCGTATCGGTCAGTTTTGCCAGTCCAAAGTCGAGTAGACGGATCGATCCGACGGCAAGAACCATCACATTCTCGGGTGACAAATCCCTGTGGATGGTGAATTGGTGGGCGTGTTCGAGGGCATGGGCAACAAGAGCCAGGATACGGATTGTCGAGCCGAGCCCAAGACGCACGCGTTCCTCGATGAGGTCCCGGACACTTCGGCCTTGGACGTAGTCCATGGTGTAGAACACCAGAGGCCCATACCGAAAAGCGTCTCGAATGCGTACGATCCCGGGATGGTTCAACTTACGAATGGTACGCACTTCGCGCCCGAACCGGTGCAAGGCGACGCCGCTCGTCGTGTATTCCGGCCGAATGGTCTTGAGAGCGATCGATTCACCGGTTTTGTGGTCCATCACCAGATAAACCATGCCCATTCCGCCTTTTCCGAGCGCTTTCTTGACTTCGTAGCGCTTGGCGATGTATTCCCCCGGCCTATATTTGCTTTTCGCCGTTTTGGGTACCATCAGGTCAGTCTCAATGGACGCAACCGGTTGCCGGATAATACTCTAGCATAGGGTGTATCATCTTGGGGAGATGGGACGAGATCGTCGCCCCTCTCCCCCATCGCTTGGGATAGTCAAAGGGGGTAATCGAATCCTTGGCCGGGTGTTAACGGCCGTATTGCCCTACCAGTTGGGCCTCGGCCAGGATATGTCCCTGCATGGCCTTTTCCAGCTCATCCTTTTTGGCGCCGGGTGCGAGATCGAGGGACGTATCGAGGGCGTACAGTTTGAAGAAATACCGGTGAGCTGGCCCACGAGGGGGTGCTGGCCCGCCGTAACCGATTTTCTTGAAATCATTTGTGCCCTGAACGGCGCCGTTCGGCAGTTCCCGTTGTTGTGGCGGAACGGCCTCGTCGAGACCACCTGCTCCGGCAGGGATGTTCCAAATCACCCAATGCACCCATGTCCCGACCGGTGCATCCGGGTCATCGCAGACCAATGCCAGCGATTGGGTTCCTTCCGGTACGCCGGACCACGATAGGGGCGGGGATACATCCTGGCCGTCCGCGGTGTGCTCTCTTGGGATGGTTCCTTGATCATCAAAAGCTGAACTGCTGATTTCGAGACTCATAGAGTTTCCTCCTTCCTGTTCCGGTTCGTCGACAGAGGCCGGCATTGGCGTTGGCGTTTCGGTTTTGCTACCGACCGCCTCCGAAGGGGCTTCCGTTTTCTGGCATCCAAGTGCGATGGTCAGGCCAAGCACGATCACCCCGAAATGCATCCAGCCGGCATTGACACGATAATGGTTGCTATTCATGGTGTGCCTCCTTTCCATTTGCGGGAGGCATGCCCGTTTCATTTCCCGGCTTACGTATCTGCAGTCCATAACCATACTACATTGAAATCACCTTTTTTTGCGAGGGGGGATTCCCCTAATTGACCGGTTCTGTTTTTGCCGGTAGTATGTCGGGGACGAGGGGTTTTTGACCAAGGGGGTGTTCATGGCGTCAGAATCCGCCGACAGCCAGAAGGAAAACGCGGTCGCATTACCGCCGCGAGGATTGAACCTCCTTATGGTGTTGGGGCCGGGCCTTGTTTGGTGCGGCGAGTATATTGGCTCCGGCGAGGTCGTGCTGGCAACACGAACGGGCGCGATTCTCGGCGTGATCGTGTTGTGGGCGCCTGCCATTGCCATCTTTGCGAAACTCTGGATTGGTGTCGCCGGGGCGCGGTATACGGTGTGCACGGGCGAGGGGATGATGGACATGCTGGGCAGAACGCCCGGCCCGCGTAATTGGGTCATTTGGCCCGTCATGATAGGGCAGGTCTGTTCGGGGGCCATTTCGACAGGGGCATTGGCGAGTGTTGCGGCCATCTTCGCGGCGCATTTCATCCCGTTGCCCGAATATGTCCTCGGCTGGGGGATTACGCTGGGGGTGATCGCTTTGGTGTGGAGCGGGCGGTTTGACCCCCTCAAGAAAGCCATGTCGGTGCTCATTGTGTTAATCATTATCGGCGTATTTGATGTAGCCCGCACCACTTGGCCGGGTTGGGGAGATGTCTTGTTTGGCCTATTCGGGTTTCAGGCACCCGATCTCCCTGCATGGGCGGTCCAGAAATACAATATTGGCCCTTCTCCGTGGGGCGAAATTCTGCCGCTCCTCGGCTGGGCGGCCGGAGGCTTCGCCAGCCAGGTCTGGTATACGTACTGGGTGCTGGGTGCGGGATACGGCATGGCAAAGGGAAGGAATTATGGCGAGCCGCTGGACCCGGACGCGCTGAAACAAATCGATACCGACACGGCACAGAACGTCCGGGGATGGTGCCGCGTCGTTTATGCGGACGCGACCGTGGCGTTCCTGATCGGGGTGACGGTGACCGCGGCATTCATGATTGCCGGGGCCGGGGTATTGCGCCAGGCGGAGATTGCCCCGACGGGGTCGTCAGTCGCGCTCGAATTGTCGCGGATTTTTAGCGAACGCTGGGGTGCGGTGGGTGGACATCTGTTTATTCTGGCAGGGCTCGCCGCTATGCTGAGCACCCTGCTCGGGCAGTTTGCGGGGTGGCCGCGACTACTGGCCGACGGATTCCGGCTTCTGGTGCCCCGGGTAGGGCGTTACCCCTGGAAATACCAGTTTCGTTTTATTCTTGTCTGCTACGCTTTGTCGAACATGGTTATCGTCTATACCCTGGGCTTAAAACCTGTGTTTCTTGTCCAGTTGGCAGCCGTCTTGGATGGTCTGCTTCTCACGCCTCTACAGGCACTGGCCGTCGGGCTGGTCCTTTACCTCGTCATGCCCAAATTCTTTTCAGAAGACGTGCGGCGTATCCTCAAACCCCACCCGATCTTCGCTATTGGATTGCTTCTTGCCTTCGTGGTGTTCGGATACTTCTGCGTGGCGCGCTTTCCCGAAGTCATAGGCGGGAAATGACCGGTCAGCCTGGTCAAGTGTTGCCTAAATCGATACAATAGTATTTAAAAAGACGTCCTTGTTTCTCCGGCATCGTCGTGCTCCAAGGCCACAACGGGTCCATGACTGACTAATACAAGAACATCCGCCGCAGACAACTCCGTGAACGACAAAACCGAGTCTTTGACTCGTCTGGCTAGACTGCGATTGGGCCTTCGATTCTCTTTTTACTCCATGAGCTTTTTGGCTTATAGTGATATTTGAAACAGTTGATAGTGGAACGTCGTCATTTTTGCTTGTCCTATTTGCATTCGTTATTCCTTGGAGCAGAAGGACAAATTTTATCAACGCTGAAAGGAAGTGGGCGATGAAAGACATAATGACGGCAAGACCGCTGTGTTTAAGGGCTCTTTTCGTTCTTTGCAGCCTTCAGCTTTGTTACCCCTCTTTTGCCGACGGCGGCTTGTTCCAGCTTCAAATAGGCGATGAACCCACCGTCGAGACAGCCCAACGGGCCCTTTTGCACGTTCAGGAAGCAGATGCCGACGCCGCTAATGCTTACCGCATCGATTTTTATCTGGATGTGGCGTACGAAGGGGACGGCGGCGATTTTGCCTGGGTCGTGCCTACGCCCACTCTTCCTACCGTGTCTATGGTGGAGGAAGGTTTTTTTGACGAACTTGACGCCCTTACCAGACCGGTTATTTTCTACATGGACCATTCGCAGAGGATAGGTTGTTCGTTGGCGCGTCCCCTGTGGGGTGAAGGGACTCCGACGGACGATGTCATTGTTTGGGGCACGGACACCATAGGCCCTTACGACTATGCGATCCTAACAGCCGCCGGTTCGGAAGGACTCGGTGCGTGGCTTGAGGACAATGGGTACGTCCTGCCTATCGGGGCTGACGCGGTGCTCGATTATTACGTGCAGAAGCAATCCTACTTTGTGGCCTTCAAACTGAACCCCTTTGCCAACGAAGGACCGCTTTCCGCCGTCTGTCTCACGTACGGCGCGGACGAAATCGTCTATCCGCTACACATCACAACGTTGTCAACCGCCGAAAAGAACCAAGTGACGCTTCATGTTATGGGTTGCTTCGGAGTGGACCCCGTTAATGCAACCGTTACGGATATTGACCGCGATAGTGTCGTGGTCAATGCGGAAACGCAAAGTTCCAATTATGAAACGCTTTTTGCCGAGACAGTAACCGGTTCGGAAGGCCCTGTCTTGGTACGTGAATCTGAGCTTGATTTCCAACACTACCAGTACCGGACAGAAAACGCACAACTTAACTCCTTGCTTTCGCACGATGTATGCAGTTGTGTCGTGCGCTACCGCACGCTGCTTTCGGCCGACGATATGGTCGAGGACATTTCGTTTGTGCTTCGGGAACCCGATTATCTGGGAACGACCATCTATGCTGCTTCCAAAGGTTCGAAGATCCGATTGAGTTCCATCGTCCTCGGGCTGCCGGTATTGCTTTCGTGGTACATGCTGCGAGCCCGCAAGCGTAAAGAAAAGCGACGGGCGATGCCCGCCTTGCTGGTGCTATTGTTGCCATTGATAGTTGGCTGAGGGGGGCCGTCGTCGATAACTGACAAAGACAAAGAAATGGCGTGCCCGGTAGGATTCGAACCTACGGCTTCTTGCTCCGGAGGCACGGAGCAGTCAATCGCAAGTGATGAAAATAGGAGACTTACAGACTCGGATTCCTCCGCTTGCACCAACGCTTGCACCAGATCTGAAGATGACACTCACCCTGACCCCCTGGAGGCCATCGCCGAGGCCATACGCTCGCTGTCGCCTGAGGCACGGCGGCAACTGCTCCAGATGCTGGCCGAGGCGCCCGACCAAGAGGATGCGTGAAACAGGGCCGTATTTCTAAACACCTTGACCAGAAGCGGCCGTCTGTCCTGATGGCCCGTGCACCCCTGTAGCGTTAATTGAGCTTGAGCATCGGCGTTGATAACTAGGCCGAGCATTGGCGCGTCGACCGTAGCGGTTGAGACACGAAACCACACCTAAGCTTGCTGGATACTCGCAGCCCTCCGTGCGAATTTCCGAGGTACTTACGGAAGAGAAGCGCCCCCTGTCGTCGGATACTTTTTCTTATGCCCGTAGCGAAGACGAGTATTGATGCGTTGGCCGTCGAGACCAAGGTGCGCAAGCACCCTCATCCACGACGGACATCTCCCCCATCCCGCGAGGCACGAGATTGAGAAAGAGGTACGGCCGCGATTCTGTGCGGAGACCGGGGGCTAAGGGGGGGGGAAAGTTCTCCCGACGGATGTTTCTACAGTTGCTCGGACAAAATTTCTCATATCTTTAAGCGTCAAGGATAACAATTGACAAGGTATAGTTTTTCGTTTTTCGGTACCAGTTAGTGACGGATTATTCGGTAACTGAAGAGATTTTCAGCTATATATATACGCGCGCGTAGGAGAGGCGGCGACAGTCACGCGGCCCAATCGGCGCAGAGGAGTTCGGCCTGGGCGAGGACGGTCTCGGTGGCCTTTTTTTGCTTGTCGGGTGGGTAGCCGTGTTTGCGCAGGATGCGGCGGATGTAGGCGCGTATTTTGGCCCGGACGCTCTCTTTCACGGTCCAGTCGATGGTGACACTGCGTCGAATGGCCTCGACGAGTTCGTGGGCGATGGTCTTGAGGGTCTCGTCGCCGAGGACCTTCACCGCGCTGTCGTTGACCTCCAGGGCGTCGTAGAACGCGATTTCATCCTCGCTGAGGCCCAGATCCTCCCCCCGCTTGTCTGCGGCTCGCAGGTCTTTCGCAAGTTGGATAAGCTCCTCGATGACCTTGGCGGCCTCGATAGACCTATTCTGGTATGCGCGAAGGGTCTTTTCCAGCATCTCAGCAAACGACCGCGACTGCACGAGATTTTTCTTCGCGCGCGCCCGGACCTCACCCTTGAGCAGCTTCTGGAGCAGTTCCACGGCAAGATTCCGCTGAGGCAGGTCACGGACCTCCGCCAGGAACTCGTCCGAGAGAATCGAAATGTCGGGGTTCTTGAGCCCCGCGGCCGCAAAGATGTCCACGACCTCATCCGAAGCCACGGCGTTCGAGATGATCTGCCGGATGGCGTGCTCGATGTCTTCGGGTGTCCTCTCGCGACCGTCCCCATCACCGGTAATCTTGGCCAGACCGGCCCGCACGGCCTGGAAGAAAGCGACATCATCACGGATGCGCGTGGTCTCCTCGTGGGGCACGGCCAGCGCGAAGGCCTTGGAGAGGTCCGTAACGGCCGTCATGAACCGTTCCTTCCCCTCCTCCTGCTCCAGGATGTGTTCCTGGGCGGGCGGCAATAGAGCCAAGCGGTCGCCGGGTGAGCCGGTTTTCCAAGCGGAATAGTCGAATCCGTAGAAAAGGTCGCAACACATCTCATACCGTTCCAGCATGAGCGCGACGGCCTTCTCCTTGTTTACCGCGGTCT
>JAWODE010000351.1:0-3362 GCA_046483455.1 Candidatus Hydrogenedentota bacterium
CAGGTGCTACACCTTCACCAAAACATATGCCATGACGGGTTGGCGTGTCGGCTACTTGCATGCCAGCGAGGCCTTGCTTCCCGAAATCCGCAAAGCGCACATCCCTTTTGCCATCTGCGCTCCCGTGGTATCCCAATATGCGGCTCTTGCTGCATTACAGGGGCCTCAAAATTGCGTTGATGATTTTAAAACGAAATATGCCGCGGCACGCGATCTCATGTGCAATCGTTTGGACACCCTGAAAGATTTTTTCTCTTACGTGAAGCCGCGGGGATCATATCTCATGTTTCCAAAAGTTCTCACGGGAGACGGAAGCGCGGATTCGTTTGGCTTTGCGAAGAAACTCTTGCGCGAGGCCCACGTGGCGACCACCCCCGGTATCGCCTTCGGCCCCACGGGTGAGGGACACATCAGAATGTCCTTCTGCGTTCCACAGGATATGATAAACAAGGCGTTCGACCGTATAGAGACTTTCTTTACACAGAAAAGCAACTAGACGCCGGTGGTGCTTTCCTTAAAGCCGCCGGATACATTCAACATAAGGGAGTAAATGATGAACATCGCCGTTTCAAGTGGTAAAGGGGGAACAGGAAAAACATTTATCGCGACGAATCTTGCCGCGCTGGCCGCGGAACGCGGACGGGAAGTGACGTATTTGGACTGCGACGTCGAAGCGCCCAACGCGCATCTGTTCCTCAAGCCGGTGATCGAGTCGACAGAAGCTATGAGCGTTCGTACACCGGTGCGGTTTGATGAGAATAAATGCACCGCCTGTGGCAAGTGCGTCTCAGCCTGTCATTACAACGCATTGGCACTTATCAAGGAAAAAATTCTGTTCTTTCCGGAGTTGTGTCACGCGTGCGGCGCTTGCGTTGTGGCGTGTCCTGAGAATGCCGTAATCGAGGGCGATTCCGAAATAGGCAAACTCAAACACGGTGTGAGCGGCGATATGAAGGTGCACTATGGTTTGCTCAAGACAGCCGCCGGCGGGATGTCGCCGCGTATCATCCATGCGTTAAAAGATTTCGCGGGACCGGACATCACAATACTCGATTCACCTCCAGGCACGGCATGTTCGAGTGTCGAAACGGTTACGGGAGCGGACCTCTGCTTACTCGTTACGGACCCTACGCCCTTTTCCTTGCACGATCTCAAGCTCTCGGTAAACATGTGCCGCGAAATTGGCCAGGAGCCGGCCATTGTTGTGAACCGCGCGGGCCTCGATGATCGCGACCTTCAGCGGTATTGCCGGGAGGCGCACCTGGATATTGTTGGAAGTATCCCCGACGCAAGAGAGATTGCCGAGGTTTATTCCGTGGGGGATGTGCTCATTTCAAAACGCCCTGCCTATCGTTCTTACTTCGAGAAGATTCTGGATGCCGCCATTGCGTTGGCTGAAAAACCGCGCCCGGCTCAAAAGGAATTCATCGTACCTCTTTTCGAAGCCGGCGGGAAAAGCGCCCGGGCAAGTAAACCGGACCCCACGGCGCAGCGTCCCAAGGAAATCGTGATTATCAGCGGCAAAGGGGGTACAGGAAAAACATCGATATCCGCCTGTTTCGCACAACTGTCTCACGATAATGTCGTGGCGGATTGCGACGTTGACGCAGCCGATTTGGCGCTCGTACTCGAGCCAAAGATTGAGCAAGAAGGCGATTTTGTGGGGGGAATCTCAGTCCAGATTGACCCCGAAGAGTGTACGGGCTGCGGGAAGTGTTACGATGTCTGCCGCTTCAATGCGATCAGACGGACCGAAAACGGCAAATACGAGATACTCCCCAATTTGTGCGAAGGCTGCGGAGCATGTGAACTGGTTTGCGACGACCTCGCGATCTCAAGCGAAGACGACGTAAACGGAAAATGGTTTACGTCCACGACACGTGTTGGTCCCATGGCGCACGCTATTCTCGGGATTGCGGAAGAAAACTCCGGAAGACTGGTCACGTTGGTTCGCGATATGGCCATGGATCTCGCGACGGAGACTGGCCGTACCCAGTCGGTAGTCATAGACGGCTCGCCGGGAACGGGTTGTCCGGTGATCGCGTCTGTGTCCGGAGCGCGTTATGCCATAATTGTTACCGAGCCAACGGTATCGGGTTTGCATGATTTAGAGCGCATACTGGATTTAACTCGCCATTTCCAGGTCGAAGCCGGGGTCATTGTGAATAAGGCGGACCTTAACGAAGAAATGGCCGAGAAAATTGCCGCAAAAGCACAGGACATGGGTGCCGAACTGCTGGGGAAAATTCCCTACGACGAGGGGTTTACGAAAGCCCAAATTGACCGCCATACCCTATTGGAATACGGCGACTCGCAAACCGCCCGCGCCCTTACGGCGATCTGGGAAGAGGTCAGCAATAAAGTTCTCGGCGACTCTACGCCGGAGAAACCATCGAAGCAACAGGAGGCCACAACCTGAAACAAGGGTTTGGAACAATGGACAAGGCTATCGAACAGCGCGTAGCACGCATCATGGCTACGTTGCCTTCCCACGTAAAACTGGTAGCGGCGGCCAAAACCAGAAGCTCGGAAGAAGTCATTGCGGCAATACGAGGCGGTATTTGTGCCATCGGCGAAAACTACGTGCAAGAGGCGGCCGCGATACAAGAAGAACTAGGGAAACTGGACACGGCAGAGGTCCCGCGGGTGCAATGGCATCTTATCGGTCACTTGCAGCGGAATAAAGCTAAGAAGGCCGTTGAGTTATTCGATATGATCGAGACCATCGACTCCCTACAAATTGCGCAACGGGTTAATCGTCATTGCGAAGCCTTGGGCAAGACCATGGATGTCTTGCTCGAGATAAACAGTGGGCGCGAATCGAATAAGACGGGCATTTCGCCAGATGCGGCGGAAGAGCTGATCCAGAAAGTGGCATTGCTTCCTAACCTTCGTATACAAGGTTTGATGACAATGGGGCCCCGGTTTGGGAATCCGGAAATGGCGCGACCCTACTTCCGTCTCACTCGGGAATTATTCGAACGCCTGAATGGCATGAACCTGAAAAACGTCGAAATGCGTTATCTATCCATGGGAATGAGCAACAGCTACGGAATCGCCATCGAGGAGGGAGCGAATATCGTTAGAATCGGAACATCCCTTTTCGGAGCACGCCAGGAAGACTGAAACCCACAGTCCACCGCGCTCTTCACCTAAAAAGACTCTTCTCTCTTCGTCACCTCACCGGTATGCTTACGCTACGCAAGGTAATCAATCGGAGACGGGGTCGTAAATCAGCAATATGGCCGCCCCGTTCGCACTGGTGATTGGAGGGACATCGCAATGTTTCGGAAGCAAAGCAAATGAACCCGCCGCAAAGTTCTCCCCATCGATCTCGCACTGTCCGTCAATCACATACCGCT
>JAWODE010000375.1:0-10456 GCA_046483455.1 Candidatus Hydrogenedentota bacterium
GAGAAATGCCTGAGAAACGCCAGTAAACTCGATCTTTTCGGACACCCATCAGGTGAGATTGGGGCAGGGAGAATTCTCGTGCTTTGGCGTTTCCCTAAACGACATTTTAGACAATCCGGATGTAGCGCCTGACCTCGTGTCAGGCGTCCGGGTCCAAGACGCCTGACACGAGGTCAGGCGCTACATCCGGATTGTCTAAAATGTCGTTTAAGGAAACGCCAAAGCACGAGAATTCTCCCTGCCCCAATCTCACCTGATGGGTGTCCGAAAAGATCGAGTTTTCTGGCGTTTCTCAGGCATTTCTCTTTAATTCACCACTATTACCCGGCGATTGGGAGCCTTACTCGTGCTTGAGCCTGCTCCGGAAAGCCGGTAAACTATTCCCGATCATACCATTGCAGTTGTCCGAAAGAGGGGGTGCTCCCTGACTTTTCACGGTGAAAGCGCATGACCGAACGGATCGACCGGCAGAACACAGACAATAGTCCTTCCCCGGATACCGCACGCGAGGGTACGTACGACGAACAGCTTCGGTTCGATTCTCCCCTCATGCGGCCGCCGACGTTGGTGCGGACGGTTATCAAACGCGATGGCCGCGAGGAGGCTTTCGACAAGAGCAAAATCGCAGCTGCGATCCTGCGAGCGGCTGAAACCGTTGGTGAAGGAGACCGTGATCGGGCCGAAAGCCTGGCCTCGGGCGTGACCATTTACCTCAGCAAACGGTTCGAGGGACGTGTCCCCACGGTAACCCAAGTCCAGGACGCGGTCGAAAAAGTTCTTCTCGAAATGGGGCATGCGAAAACGGCCCTTGCGTTTGCGCGTCACCACCGTAAACGGACCCGCGTGACGAAACTCCGCCAGGGTGACCTGCAGTCCCTCTTGGATGAGTTCGATGAGGCACAGTGGGAGCAGCGCCTGCGCGATGAAGCGCATGAAGGCGCTTTATTCGTGCGCACGAGCGACGATATTCTCTCGGGGTGGGACCGCTCGCGCATCGTAGACGCCCTTGTGCGCGAGACACGGCTGGACCGTGAGCGGGCAGAAATGATAGCCAAGGAAGTCGAAGGCCAGATCGTGTCGGCGGGCGTGGGCTCCCTCACAACGGCACTGGTCCGCGAATTAGTCGACACGAAGCTCGCGGAGCACGGCCTCGAAGAATTCCGGCGGCGGCATATGCGGATCGGCGTGCCCCTCTATGACGCTGAGCGCATCATTTGCATGCCGGGCGAGACCGAGCGCGTCAGCCGCCAGGACCCTGAAAGCACCGATCGGCTGTTGGCGCAACGGGTGAAACGCGAGTATGCCCTGACACAGATATTCTCGGAAGGGGTTGTCGATGCCCACGTATTTGGCGACATTCACGTGGGGGGCCTCGGATACATTGATCGATTGCACGGCTTTTCCGCACCGTTGGAGGTTCTTGCGGCCTACGGAGCCGGTCTTCCCGGCACAACGCAGTATGCCGCCCCGCAGGATATCGAAACGTTTCTGGTTCAACTGGGACGGTTCCGCACGCAAGCCGACGCCCACTTCGCGGGTCCGGTTACGTGGGAACTGCCCCACGTGCACCTCGGTCCGTTTCTCGATGGAGCCGATGACCAAACGAGCCGCCGCGCCGCGCACATCCTTCTTTTTGTCCTGGGAACCGACGCGGCTGAACGCGCCGCTAAACCCGAGATCACTTTAAGCTGGGGCATTCCTCCGCGCATTGCCCGCCGCCGGACGGCCGGACCGGCACACCGAATCGAGGGAAACACCTACGGCGATTATGAGATGACGGCGAAACGGTTGATGGATGACATCCTCGCCGTGTATCTGCAGTCTCGTTCGACCACCCTGCCTCTTTTACGTTTTGTCATCGATTCCTCGTTCTTTTCCGAAAGCGGGCACACGGAAATTCTGCAACGCATTGCGGAAACGGCTATGGCGCACGGACTCGTGGAAATCGCCTTCGACCGGAGCGGCGACACAGCATCGGAGTATACGGCGCCCCATAAAGGCGCCGTGGCGCAGGTGGTCAATCTAAACCTTGCCCGCCTGGCGTTTCGCTCTTCGAGTGAAGGGACCCTCATGGAAAACCTGGCGGCTATGGTCGATTTGGCCGCACAGGCCCATCAAGAGAAATGTGCCTTTCTCGAACGCCTTGCCGCCCTGCGCGCGCTTGGACCCCACGTTTTTCTCGGCGAGACCAGCGCACGGCCACCCCTGGCGGATCTTTCGAAGGCTGCGTATGCCATTGCAGTAGACGGATTGAACGAATGCGTCGAGACCTTTTGCGGAAACGGATTGGCAGGGTCCGACCACGCACAGCTGTTTGGGCTGCGCATCCTTGCGCGTCTGGTGGAACTGTGCCAAACCGCCCGGGAGCGCACCGGCCTCTGCATCATCCCGGCCCAAGCGCGCTACGAATCCTCGATACGGCGATTTGCGGCACTGGATTTGCGGCCCTTCCCTGAAGAAGCCCGGCGTGTCGCCAAAAGCGACCCCATTACGCAGGATATTCACTACACGGTCGGGGCGCGCCTGGCGCGGACAAGCTCCTGCACGCCCAGCGAACGCGCTATATTGGAAGGCGCCATGCACGAACTGGTCCCCCACGGGGCTCTCACCCGCATCGCGTTGCCGGACATGGACACCTCCCCCGAAGCACTGGCCCGCTTCATTGAAACCGCATACTACCGTTCCCAAGTGCGTCATATGCTGCTTGAACGCCCGGCCATGTCGTCGGGATTGCTCCCCCACGCAATCCCGGCCATGTCGTCGGGATTGCTCCCCCACGCCTAGTTTCCGGAAAGCCGATGGTGCGGCCAACTGTCCATTCGCCGGGCAATTGAAGAAACACGTTGCATGCATCAGCCCGAATTTTTAAGCGATGGGCTTCAAGGTATTCGGTGATTTGGTGAATATTCACCCCTCGTGCCATTTTGTCTTGAAATGCGCGATGGCTCTTTGAAGCACAAAGCCAAGCAACACCACCGACAACGGGTCCGTCATGAACCGTATCCGCGCCGTCTCGGCAATTTCGAACAAGACGGCGAGGCCCCCCACAAAGAGTATGTTGAACGCCATATAGCCAAACAGTATACGGTCTGACTTGCCGAGACTGAATCCTGCAAACCGTCCGCGGATCGCGGCATACGCGCCCGCGAGAAAAGCCAGAGGCAGCACAAGCATCAGCACTGCGTATTGTGCGCGGACCAATTTCGCTATGTTCGGCAAACTGGCAAACGCGTTAACCGGCAACTTACCGTAGACCAGACCGTCATACAGCCGCACCCAGGGCCGCAGCCGCGCGTAGTTGGCCGACTCGCGCGCCCAACTTGCGTTGGATTGGAAATAGACGAGGCCGGCCTGAAGCGTCGTGAGCAGAAAGGTTTTGGGATAGCGCAGCAATACGTAGCGCGCATCGCGGCCATAATCCCTCGAGATGGCGATTTGGGCAAGATGGTTGTAGTTAATGTGGCCCGTCGATTTATGAAATTGGCGGAGCGCGGGAATATCCTCGAATCCAGTTACATCTACGTATTTCTGGGGATAGAAACCCGTAGTTTCGAATCGGTTGAGGCCCGGTCGCGAAACATCGGTCAACAGTCCTTCATTGTAGAGCCGCCGCCGCTCACGCGGGTCCATGTTTCCCACGGTTTTGATCCACAGATGCTTGCCGGACCATGAATTCTGGGTAAACTCGCCGAACAAGACGGCGTTTTTCGCGTAAGGGAGTGCTGCCAGGAAAAACGCCACCCCCGCCGCCAGAGCTACTCGTTTCCGGTACCGCGGGAAAACGGCCATGACTGACCCGCCAATCGCCGCCACCCAAACAAGATGAAACACGGACCGCAGGCCTGCGAGGAGCAGGAGGCAACCGAAAAACGCCCACAACGGCCCCCGGTTGCCTTTGCGCGCAAAGGCACACAAGCACACGCACGACAGCGTCAGCACGGCGGCGCAGGGAAACGTATAAAACAGCCAGTGTTCGGTCAGCAGAAACGCCGGACTGGCCATAAAGACCGTACTCGTGGCAAAAGCGATACGCTGCGATACATACAGACGGCGCTGCAATGCGTAAATGGCCGCATACGTCAGGAACCCCAGAACGAGGTAGACCCCCTGAAAAAACACAGGCCCCCCGGCGTCTCCAAGTTTCAGACCAACCCCGAGAAACAGATTGAACAAGGGCGGCTGGATGTGCAGGTAGAAAAGACTCTCGATGAGCCGCTGACGGAGCAATTCCGGATCGAGGAATTGCATGAACAAGCCCAGAGATGCGGCATCGTATCGAAGACCTGCAATGTAAGCAAGAGCGTGAACCACCGCGAAGACCAAGGCCAGAACGGCGACCTCCGTGACGGAAAGAATAGTATCCGAACGCTCCTTTTCATGCATGGCGCGCCGACTCTCTGTTAAAGGCTGTTCTCCTTCGTAAACGCAATGACATCGTCCAGATTCGCATACGCCACGGCCAACGCCGTATCCGCCGCGCCATAATAGAGGGTCACCCGCTTCTTCTGGTCGACGATGGCTGCGCACGGGAACACCACGCTGGGCACGTCGCCCACGCGCTCATAGGGCTCGGTCGGGGCCAAAAGATAAGGCCGCGTGCGATATCGCACCATCCAGGGCTTTTCGAGGTCGAGAATTGCCGCGCCTACGCTATACACGTAGCCCGAGCAGCTTGTGCGAACGCCATGATAGATCAAGAGCCAGCCTTCGTCTGTCTCAATGGGAACCGGACCGGCGCCGACCTTGGTACTCTGCCAGCCGCCGCGCGGACCGAACACGAAGCGGTGGCGGCCCCAGTGGACGAGGTCGGGGCTCGATGCGTAGTAGATGTCGCCGAAAGGGGTATGACCGAGATCGCTGGGCCGGTGCAACATGGCATACGCGCCGTTAATCGTGCGGGGAAACAACACCCCGTTGCGGTTCAAGTACGCAATGTTCGCATCGACCAACTCAAAACGTTGGAAATCGCGTGTCTGGGCGAGGCCAATCGCAGGCGCTTCTCCACCTTGGTTCGCATCGGGATAATGGCACCACGTCACATAGAACGTGCCGTCTATCGGCGTGACGCGGGGATCGTACTGAAAGCGCCCATCGCAATTGGGGTCTGGGCCATCCGGATTCAGACTCTCGAAGATTATCGGAGATTCCTCGATCTCCCACTCGAGGCCATCATCGCTAAATCCTACGTGGAGGCCTGCTTCCATGCACACCGAATCTACACGGAACACGCCCGCGAAACCTTCGCCGTAGGGTACGACCGCGCTATTGAAAATCGAGTTGGCTGCCGGGACTGCCTCGGGTGTAACAATCGGATTGTGTTCGTAACGGTGAAAGACCCTCTCGTTGGCCATAAAAATCTCCTTGACATCGTATACGCATTCGCCCCCGGCATCACGTAGGGTTTATAAGACGGCAGGAGGAACAAACCCTGAATCCACGCAAAGACTACTTTATAATGTGTTCCCTGGGCAAATCACCCAAGTTTGTCGCACGATAAACGCGTTAACCCTTTTAACAATACGTAATAATTGGGAAAAACATGAAACACTTACTCACCACCGCCGTTTTATTGTTCCCCATCGCCGGCGTTTCTCTTGGCGAAGAAGCGGCTCCGCCCTTTGTGGCATCCGCTCCCAGAACCCATGTCGAACGGACCACCAAATCCCACCTAGACTATATGGTGACGGTCGGCGGTTATCTTGACATGGACAACACCATGACGCGCACGCATGCCGATCGAAAGGTCGCCTTTCAGAACAATGTCTCGCTCACCATTGCCAATACGGGCGATACCGTCGTGCGTAATCCACGCATCATCACAAATAATAGGCGGCGGTGGGCTACGATCGACGAGATCGTGGCGGAATTCACCGCGGGTGCGCAAACGGCCCAGGAAAAAATCTATTTGATCTGGGAAAACATGCGCCGGAACATCCATCATGACGACCCTATTATGAAAAACGATATGCACGATCCCGTGCGCCTCTTGAACATCTACGGCGGCGGGTTGTGCGACGACGCCGGCCGCTGCGGGGCCGTGCTCTTTCATGAGGCTGGTTTCACGAAAGAGCGCGTCGGCGCGAACCCCTTCGTGCGCGCCCTGCATGGACATATGCAGTGCGAGGTGTTCCTCGACGGCGCGTACCAGTTCATCGATATCGACCAGGACTGTTTTTTCCTCGATCGCGAGAACAGGCGCCCCGTAAGCGGCGATGAATGCGCCCGCGATCATGATCTGGCTAAACGTGAATTGGCCTATGGTCCCATTTTGCCTTCCTGGGAAGCGGCACAGAGAAACGCGGCCCTGTTCGGGGTCGATGATGACCGATCCCCCATGGGTACGCGCGGACATCGAATGGAATATGTATTGCGCCCCGGCGAGCGTATGGTCTTCCGCTGGGATAACATCGGCAAATACGCCTACGAACACTCGAAGGAGCCCCATCGGTATTTCGGGAATTCGAAGCTGGTGTACGAACCCAGACTCGACGGCGCCTTTCCGGCCTTCTTGGACAGCTTCGAGGGATTCGAAACCCGCGATGACGCGCTGGTGGTAGCAGAGCCCCGGGCCTCTCTGGCGCTTGCTACCGAAACGTGCTACACCATCTGCGGAGGGACTCTGCGTACGGTCATTGAAAATGCACCCGAAAGCGCACAATGCACCGTGCAGCTTTCCGCCAACGATGAACCCGCGCACACGGTGTGGCAGGGAAACCCGAGCGGCAGTACCCCGCTTGTTCTCGATCTCGACGATACCCTCGGGGTACATGGCAATCCCCCGCGGCGGGGCTACATCATCCACCTCCTGTTGGAAAACGCGGTGGGCGCCGAGGTCCGCACCATGGCTTTGGAAACGGACCTCGTTACTTCGCCCATGGCTCTTCCCCGCCTGAACGTGGGGCAAAACACCGTCGAATACACCGACGACACCCAAGGGCCGCACGAGGTCACCGTAACGCACACGTGGATCGAATGCGAGAATGTGCAGCCACCCCAGCCTCCGGCTTTGCCCAAAGTGCCTTCACCGGAGCAGGAAGTAGCGGAGACATTTGTGACGTTCCAATGGCCTGCCACCGAAGGGTGTGACGCCTACCGGATACGGGTGAGCCGCCGCGAAGACTGCGCGTATCCCTATCGCCCGAACTACGACGTAATCCTACCGTCCAACGAATACACGGTCCCCCGCCGAGGGATGTTCAACCCCGGTGAGACGTATTACTGGCGGGTGCGGCCCCGTTCGGCCGCGGGGGTATGGGGCGCGTGGAGTCCCACCTGGCGGTTTACCTGGAAAGGCCCCATGGCGCCGCGCAATCCGCGTTTCGTTTTTGACGGTTCCACCGTCGCTCTCGTTTGGGAACCTAACCCGAACGGAGAACACCCGGTCAAATACGAGGTGTACGGCAGCGACGAGCGCGGCTTCACGGCACAAGCCGAACCGCACGAAGTGCTGGGACGTGGAACCGTGCCGGGCAATCTCGCCGGCGTTACGACAGAGAATCGCATGATTGTCGTGTCGCCTGATGTAGACGGCCCTGGTATGAATCGCGCCTACTACCGTGTCGCGGCGGTGGACGCGCAGCGCGTGGCCAGTTGTGCATCGGACTTGGTCGAGTTGCCCCGGCCCTTTGTCTACTCGCGGCCTGTCACCGAGGCGAAGGTAGGCACTCCCTATCGTTATGAAATCAACTCGCTGCGAAGTCTCGGTGACCTGCAATCCCGGTACACCGACCCACAGAAAGCGTTTCGCGAGACTGAAGCGTATACATTCACCCTCGAGAAAGGCCCTCCATGGCTCGAATGCGACGCATCCACGGGCGTATTGCACGGGACCCCAAGTGCGGAAGATATCGGCGACGAAGAAGTTGTAGTGGGCATTAGCGCCAGTTACCCGGAAGAGGTATCCGAAGAAGACGACCCTAATGGCTATTTTCAAGACCGACGCAAGAAGCCCCAATACCGAATCGCCGGTTCGCACGCATTCATCCTACACACCCGCCAGTGAAGGTAATGCAACCCTGAGCGCCGCTAACGCACATTTCTCACCATCTCAGGCACGCCTGAGGTAGTGAGAAATGCGGACTACCCAAGGCAGCACAGGCTCGGTGGCCCAAAGCTGTGAAATATCCGGGCTGAAGCTACCGTTCTTCCGGGGTAGATTGCGAATCGGCAGCGACGGCTTCGGGGGTTTGCTCGCCGGGCTCGATGTCGTTGAGTGTGACCGTGAACGTCGAGCCTACATCCGGTTCGGAGTCTACTTTCACGTTGCCTTCGTAAAGAAGAACCAGTTTTTTGACGATCGAGAGGCCCAAACCGCTCCCCAAAATGCCGGAGGTGCGGGAGTTCTTGATACGCACGAAATCGTGGAACAATTTGGCCGCTTCTTCTTTGCTCATGCCGATCCCGGTATCCTTGACCGCGATGGTGATGGCACCGTTCCGGCGCGAAAGATTCACGTCGACCCGCCCGTTATCCTTGTTGTATTTGACGGCGTTCGAGACAAGATTGTTGAGAATGATCTCGATTTCTCCGCTATCCGCCCACAAGGAAAGGTCGCCTTCCGTCTTTAATTCGATGTCGATATTTCGGGCCTCGGCGTCTGGAGCCATGGTTTCGACGGCGCGCTGCGCAAGTTCGCGAACATCGACCCGCTGGATTTCGCGTTTCTTCTGGCCCGATTCGATGCGGGTCAAATCGAGGAGGTCTCCGATCATCTTGCGCATGCCATGAATGCGGTCAATACAGCGCTGAACAATTTGGGCGACGACTTCCGGGTTGTCGTTCACCGTCCCATCCCGCAAGACGTTGAAATACCCCTCGACGGCGTTGATGGGGGCCTTGAGTTCGTGCGCGAGCACGGAAATGAACTGGAAACGCACCTGGCGCTTCTCTTGCGCAAGTTTCCGGGCCTGGCGCGCCACCATCAGGTGTTTGGCCGCCTTTGTGACCGTGTTTTTCAATTCAGTAGGCGTGAAAGGTTTTGCAAGGAAATCATAGGCGCCCTGCTTGGTCGCGCGAACCGCCGTCTCGATCGACGCATAGGCGGTGATCATAACGGTAAGGGTCTCGATATCTTTTTTGCGCAGTTCCTCGAGCACATCGAGGCCGCTGATTCCCGGAAGTTTCAGGTCCAACAGCAGGATTTGAGGCGGGTCCGCGTCGATCTTCTCGAGCGTCTCCTCGCCCGTTTCCGCTTGGTCTATCTCGAATCGGACAGTCTCATCGACGTCAGGCAGGTCGACACTGAAATCGCGCAGTGCACGTGCGACACCTATGCGCATGCCCATCTCGTCATCGCAAACCAGCAGTTTCAACGTCTCCATGCTGTTCCCTCCCAGCGCGATATGTTCCCCGGCATGGCGAGAGCCCGCGGCCCTCTCGCCGCGGCAACCACCGATCGCCTCGTCACGCCCCTGTGCGCCCGGTTCAATGAACGAGGCGCTCGATTTCGCGCCGCAATTGTTCAAAACGCACAGGCTTATCCAGCAGCGCATCGGCCTTCACCCAGGCCCGTTCTTCATCCGTGGCCGCATCGAATTGCATGCCGGTTTCACTGGTCACGCCTGTACAGATAACCACGGGGCACTCCGGATACGTTTTTTTTATGTCACGACAGAGGGTAAAGCCTGCGTCCATCTCCTCCATCATGAGGTCTATCACGGCCATATCGGGTTTGTTTGCGCGTAGAAGCGAACGGGCTTCCTTCGAACTTTTCGCGGTTACCACGCCGTAGCCCGCCGCCTCGAGCTGAACCTTCTGCTGAAACAGGAAGTCCTCGTCATCGTCCACAACTAAGATAGTTTTCTTTTCGTCGCTCATTTTATTCATCCCGTCTATACCAGCTGCCGGCGCCGGCGTTTGCACGGCCCGCTCGCCGGCCCTCTGGCAACAAAGGCGTTACCATACAACAAATCCAAACACGCTTGAAAAGCAACCGTTGCAAACAAGGCGCTTCCCTGCGCCTAGGCGCCCAACAATTCCTCGCCGGTTTCCGATGGTGTGTTGACGGCCGCTGTTTCGAAGCCGGCGGCGGCCTGTCCTTGCCGGGGCAACGAAACCGTAAACGTCGTACCGGTCGGCCCTTTGGCGGGTTCCGAATTCGACTCGACGCGAATATTGCCCCGGTGCATCTTCACGATACCATACGTAACCGCCAGTCCCAGTCCCGTACCGACGCCCAGTTGTTTGGTAGTGAAAAACGGGTCGAAAATACGAGAGAGATTCTCCTTCGGAATGCCCGTACCAGTGTCGACGATGCTGAACTCGATATGTTTATCATCGCCCGTAACGCGGACCGTCAGCGTGCCGCCGTCCGGCATGGCGGCCACGGCATTGCCAATCAGGTTCGTGAGCACCTGCGTCATTTGATCGCGGTCGATATCCGCCATGGGATCGTTTACTTCGCGCTCGAAACGGACCTCGATGTTATCCGGAATGCCATTGGCCTTCAGAACATGCT
>JAWODE010000103.1:0-3564 GCA_046483455.1 Candidatus Hydrogenedentota bacterium
TATTTCGATGGGGCCGGAGCCGTCCATATCGAGGGCCCACTGGGCGATGTCGAGGTTGTGCGCGCCGAAATTCGTGACCTGTCCGCCTGAGTAATCGAGAATGAAGCGGAAGGTGTAATGGCAGCGCTGTTCGTGATACTCCGCCCACGGCGCCGGGCCAAGCCACATGTTGTAGTCGAACCCTTCCGGTACGGGCTGGGGTTCCCACGTTGGTTCGCAGGTCTTGTTGTTGTCCGGGATGCCCAGGTTGATCGTGTGGAGGCGGCCGATGTGGCCGTTGCGCACGAGTTCGCATGCCAGCCGGAACCGCCGGTCCGAGCGCTGCTGGCTGCCCGTCTGGAGAATGCGTTTTTCCCGGGCCACCGTGTCGCTCAACACCCGGCCTTCGTAAATCGAATAGGCCAAGGGTTTCTCGACGTAGGCATCCTTGCCGTTTTTGATCGCGTCGATAGCGGCAAGGACATGCCAGTGGTCAGGCGTAGCAATGAGGACCGCGTCGATGTCGTCCCGGGCGGTCAACTCGCGAAAGTCTTTGTATCCTTTGCAGTCCGAGCTGTTTTGACGGCGGTTGACGGCGGATACCACCGGGTCGAGATGGGCCTCATCGACGTCGCATACACCGAGGACCTGGACGCCGTCGTGTCCCATAAAGTTTTTCATGACGCTGACGCCGCGTCCTCCTGCGCCAATCAGGCCAAGGGTAATCCGGTTGTTGGGGGCGTTGTTTCCCGCGCCGGCTAGAACCGTTGACGGCACGATGGCGGGAAACGCCGCGGCCGCGCCCGCTGTTGCGGCACTTTTCAGAAAGGTTCGTCGGGTTAAGCGTGATTTCGAACTCATTCGGCACACTCCTGAAAGGGTTGGTTCCAATGGAAAGTGTTAACTTTAGCAGATTCCGGCGCGAGATCGAAATTTGGATGTGAAGACCCCGAATCGCCGTAGAACCTGAAGACATATTATGCGAATATCCTGATTGTTGTGTGGACCTCCGCTCATTGGATTTACCCATCCGGTGAGATAAGAAAGCGACATTACCCTTACAGAGCGCTAACGGCACTTCAACATATCATGCTCGATTGCTGCCGTTTCGATGTGCATAATTGGCTCCGGGCCACGATGTTGTAATAGGCGCCCCTCCGGGGATTTCCGCGGAGGCGCTTTTCATTCAAGCGATGTGTCGAATGATTCGCAGAGCTTGGTATGGAAAAACTTAGGGACAGTCCCGTACTGTCACGCTTCGCGTGCCAGCCTTGGTACAGCCCCTGTTTTTCCAAGGAGGAAGCGATAATGTTGAGTCTTGCCGTATGCCTGTTTTTTGCTGCGCAGGAAGCCGCCGTCGAGGCCGATGAAGCCAAGTGGCCCGCCACGGCCTTTTTCGGGCTACACTACGACCTGCACCCGAACGCTGGGGACACCGAGCTTGGCCGCGAAACCACCTACGAGCACATCCGCGAGCAGTTGGAGAAGGTCCAGCCGGATTACGTCCAGTACGACTGCAAGGGCCATCCCGGCTACACGGGGTATCCGACCAAGGTCGGCTCGCCCTCGCCCGGGATTGTGAATGACGCCCTCAAGATTTGGCGCGAGGTCACCCGCGATATGGGCATCCCGCTCTCGATTCACTATTCGGGTGTTTACGACAGGCGCGCCATCGAGCTGCATCCTGAGTGGGCGAATGTCCACGCCACCGGCGCGAAGGACAAGAACTACACGTGCCCCCTGAGCGGCTACACCGAGCAGTTGCTGATCCCACAGTTGCTCGAGGTCGTGGATATGTACGACATCGACGGTGTCTGGATCGATGGCGAGAACTGGGCGAGTCGGCCCTGCTGGTGCGAACGGTGCACCGCCGAATTCAAGAAACGCACGGGCGTTACCGAGATCCCGAAGAAAGCCGGCGACCCGCACTGGTACGACTGGCTGGCGTTCCACCGGGAGCTGTTTGTCGACCACGTGCGGAAGTTCGCCGATGCCCTTCACGAACGCAAGCCCAGCATCGCCGTCTGCAGCAACTGGATGTACAGCGTGCGCCAGCCCGAGCCCATCGCCGCGCCGGTCGATTATCTCAGCGGCGATTTCAGTCCGTCTTTCGGTGCGGAACGGGCTTGTGCCGAAGCACGCTTCCTCGCGAGCCGGGGGCTGCCGTGGAACCTTATGGCGTGGACCTTCCTGCGCACCGGCGACGAGCCCTATACCATGAAGAACCCCGTTCATCTCTGTCAGGAACTCTCGGGCACCTTGGCCCAGGGCGGGTCGGTGTTTCTTTACAACCAACCCCAGCGGTCGGGCAGACTCACCGCCTGGCACCAGGATATCTTTGCTGAAGTCGCCGACTTCTGTCGCGCGCGGAAGGACTATTGTTTCCGCACGGAAACCGTCCCGCAGATCGCGATTGTCCACAGCGAGTCGCACTACTATCTCGGCAATGACCCGCTTTTCAATTTCGGCAAACGCAACCACGCCATGGAAGGCGCGTTGCACGCCGTGCTCGAAAACGGCTACTCGGCGGACATCTTGAACGAAGAGATGTTCATCGAGCGCGGCGCGCAGTATTCCCTCGTCGTCGTGCCGGAGCAAAACGGCCTTACCGAACTCGCCACGGGCGCCTTGCGCACCTATATCGAAAACGGCGGGAAGGCGCTCTTGAGCGGCAACCACGTGGTCAAGCAGATGCCGGACCTTGCCGGGGTGAAATTCATCGAGGGCGAGCTCGGAAACGCGTGGCTTCCCGCCGGCAATGGCTGCGTGACCGTCTCCGGCCCCTGGCAGCGCGTGCTACTCAATGGCGCGAAAGAACTGGCGCCCCTGTTAAATCAGCAGGAACCTTCCATCAATCTCGCGGGCACGCCCGCCGCGACGGTGCACACCTTCGGCAAGGGCCGCGTTGTGACTGTTCATGGTCCGGTCTTCGAGTGCTACCACGATGCCCATTATCCGCGCCTGCGGCGCTTTGCCGGCGACATGATAGCCGCTCTCGACGCGGCTCTCATGCAGGTGCACGGTCCCTGGTGGGTCGAGATGGCCGCACGGAAGAAGGACGGGCGGTTGTTGATTCAGCTCGTGAACCGTGGTTGTGGCGGTTATCTCGCGCCGAACCGCCACATGGTCGAACACGTCACCGATGCCGGACCGTTCACGATAACGATCCCGCTGGCCGAAAAGCCCACGCGGTGTTATACCGCTCCCGACAAAGTCGGCCTCGAATGGACGTGGAAGGACGGCCTCCTCACCGTCGAAATCGGCGGCCTGGCCATCCACAACGTCCTCGTCGTCGAGTAGCGCGAAGCCTCTTTGCGTTGAAAAACTCCTTGAACTACTCGAATTCAGCGAAAAACAGGGACTGACCAAAAGGTTTGCATAGCAAATCCCAGGTCTGCCTCGAAAATTTACGTTAGGCGGCCAGTGGTTTGGGTTCAATGGTGACGGTGTATCCTAGTTTCTCCAATTGCTTTTGCAAGTATTTGGCGCGCTTGGCAGGAGCAATGTTTTGGAAATGCTCTGCTCCGAGGTCGCAGTAGGTGACGTTCTGGTCAAGGATGTGGTAGATGCTGACAAGGATGGAGT
>JAWODE010000453.1:0-11060 GCA_046483455.1 Candidatus Hydrogenedentota bacterium
CACCGCACCGGGATCGTGCTCGCGGGAAATCTCTTCGCTCACGCTCATGGGCTTCCGGAGTTCGGGACGGCCGGGCCGGGTCACTGGACACGCCGGCGGCAGCCATGGCCGCCGGGCAGCGTTCGAGCGGTATGGTAGGGCTTTTGCGGCGGCCGTGCCACACGGAGCCGCTTCGCCGTAGGGTGGGCCAGGCGCAGCGGGCCCACCATCCCGGCCCCGGCGCTCTGTGGTGGGCACACTTCGTTTTGCCCACCCTACGCGCCTTCGACGTAGGGTGGGCCAGGCGCAGCGGGCCCACCATCCCGGCCGCGGCGGCGGAGAAATTTTCGAGACAGAAATTCCCATCCGCCGTCTCTATCATCGAGACTGCCCGAAATCTGGGGACCATTCGTTGATGGTGGCACCCGATGGGTGTTCCAAAACACGGGGTTTGTCGGCGGTTCTCAGGCATTTCTCGCGAATTTGCTTGCATTACACGCGGCGATTAGCCAAAACGTCCTTTTTTCTCAGCGGTCTCATTGGTACACTGGTTTTTCTGGTGCAATCGGAAAGGGGGAAGAACCAATGCGCGATTTATGTCTTGCCGCGTTGTTGATTACAGGCTTATGTATGTTCAGTTTTCACGCCGGGGCGGCCGATGTGCCCATGGGATGGCGGTGGACCCTCGAGCGGCCTTTCGGGGAACTCGTCGTAAAGGCCAGCAGCGAGGACACCGAGCAGTGGCCGGCATCCAAAGCGGTCGATGGCAATACCGCCGAACCCGAGGGCCTCTGGCAGACCGAGCGAACCAGCCCGGACTCCGCTTGGCTGGAACTTCGTCTCGACGCGCCGGGCACGGTCAAAGGCGTCCGCATCTATCACCAGCAGGAACCCGGCTACTACCGCAGCATCGACTACAGCATCGCATGCCGCGTCGACAACACGTGGAAGACCATGGCGGAAATCGAGGACAACAAGACCGCGGGCTGGCGCGAACACCTCTTCGAGCCGGTCGAAACCGATGCCATCCGCATCGAGATCACGAAATCCGAGCATGGATTCCGCATGGGCCTTAACGAGGTGGAACTGGTGTACGCCGTCCCTCCAAGCGGCGACGACAGGGCGCGCGTGCGGGTATCGGAACCGCACCGGTGCGGTCTCGTGCCGGAGATGGGCATGATTTCGTTCGATCTCGACACGCCCGAGGGCGCGGCCGTCGAGTTTGCGACTCGCACGGCGCCCGACAACGGCGGCGAACCCGGCACGTGGTCGGAGTGGTCGGCGCCCATCACGGAAAGCCCTTCACGCATCACCAGTCGCCCCGGCGAATGGGTGCAGTGCCGCGCTAAATTCAAGGATTCGCCCGCCGGGCGCGTGGTCGTGAATTCAGTCACGCTGGGGTGGCCGGAATGCCTCGAGCGGGTTGATTGGGGCGAGCTGGTTCCGCGGCCGAATACGGATATTAGCCTCGCCGCGCATTTCACGATGCCCATGGACACCGAGTCCACGTTGCGGGGCGAGATGACCCTGCCGGGGGGCACATCCCAATCCCTCGGCGGGGGCGTGTGGGATGCCGGCGGGCGGACGTTCCACTTCAAACCGGTGTCTCTTGGCCTTAACCATGGCATCGGGAGTGTGGCATTGGGCGGAGCGCGCACCGCGGAAGGCTACCCTGCGCTGGGTTATCAAATGGACCTCGTTGGCGGCAAGAAACCGTTGCTCGAGCGGGTGCGGGGCATCGCGGCGTGGATGATGGAGAATCCTCACGAGGCAATCTTCGTCGAGGGCTACAATCAGCGCACCATCTTGGCCTTGTACGAGATTACGGACGAGCAGCGTTACCTCGACCATGTCCGGGAATGGGTTTCGTGGCTCCTCGAGTATCAAAAACCAGAAGGATACTGGCCGACCGGCTACGGCGACGTCTATTTTGCCGATACGGGCAGCGCACTGGGCTTGTTCGTGAACTACTACAAATTCGCGACTCCCGAGGAGCAAAAGCGCATCGACACCGCGTTTCAGCGCTACGTCAACCTACTTCTCGAGCGCGGCGACAGCACGGGCAAGCCGTTCGTGCATGAAGACGGTAGTCTGGGCGTAGGATTCGATGCGGACAAAGAGGGCAACATCGAAGGCGACCTGAACAAGCCGTACACCATCTCAACGGCGCTCACCGGAGCCGAGATTTTCGCGGCGCTGTATTACATGCAGGGCGACGACCGGTACAAGGAAATCGCCATCAACGCCTGCGATTGGCTCCTCGATACCATGGCGGAAAGCGGGCAAATCCCCTACATCATCGAAGACTGGAACCCCAATCGCGAGAATCAGGAATGGGTTTGGGAACGCTGGCCCTACGACACCTCGGCCTATGCCGGCGAAGGGTTTTTGTCGGCGTGGATATACATCGACGACCCCCAATTCCGCAACGAACTGGGCCAACGCGTCAAGCCCCACATCGAATGGGTCCTGCGGACGCAGAACCCCGACGGAAGCTGGGCCAAGAAAGGGGCTCCGGACCAATTGCGCAGCCATGGCATTGTCAATATGCTGCTCTGGTACCATCGCCATGTGGACCCCGATCCCCGGGTGCTCGCCGCCGTGCAGCGCTGGTATCGTCTGGTGCTCGACGAGGAGCGCAGCGCATATTTGAAAATTCCCGGCAACGGGATCGCCACAAGTTTGGGCGGCAGGGCGCTGGTGGACATCATTCAGCCGGGCGTAGACTGTTACCGCTGGAAGGAATCAAAAACGGAATAGTGTGCAACATGTTTCTGGCGATTCAACGCCTGAATAGATGTGAGTGGGAGTGCGCCGTAGGCGACCGGCCTGCTCAAGGCCAATGCGATACCCAAACCGGAGAAGCTGGGTCCCGCGAAGAGCGGGATGCCGGGCGTCCCGGGGTTCCAAACATCCCGGAGTCCCCTTGCCAGGGTGCCGCGGATTCATTTGTGTGGGAACTACGATTCCAGATAGAATTAGGGTTTTGCAGGGCAAACGCACGGGAGTCGCGCCGATATGCCCGAAACCGATGACGGATATATAAACTTCTTCGAAATCCTCGGTCTCAATGAGGACGCCAAACCGGGAGAGGTGCGCAAAGTCTACCGTCGGAGCATGAAGCAACTAGTCGGCGAAATTGCCCGGGTCGAGATCACACAGCAGCGCCGCGCGCGCTATCTTCTTGAAATGGCGAAGCTTAACGCTGCGCTGCTCGTGCTGCGCGATACCGATACCCGCGAAGCCTACTGGTCGGAACGCCAAGCCCTGATCGAACTCGAGCAGAAATGGCGCGACGCGGTCGCGGCCAACGATGCTGAGGCCGACACCCTCCGCAGACAATACGACGGCCGCCTCCAGTCGTTTTTGAGCAAGTACTGCGAGGAATGGATGCTGGCGGCCGGGCAGGACAAGGAATGCGTCGAACACAGCCACTGGGATGCCGCCCATACGCGCCATGCATCGCGCATTCTCCGATTTTACCGAAACGAATTATACCGCAAAATCCTGCAGCGGCTGCCCTACGCTGACGTGACCCCGCCATCCCTCGACTGGGATGAGCGGCGTACATTCGTGACCGCTGTACTGGGCGAAAGGATGTAAATCGTGTTGGGCCGCAAATCCCAGACTTCGGCCGAAGAGAAATACGTGGATATGGACCTCGCCGCAAAGGCCTTCGCCAAGGCGGTCCACGATGGCGATATTGTGAATCTCCGCTTTCTGTTCGGCCCCTTCTCGCCGGCGCGTTCGACATCGCCGGAACGGTTTGAAACCGAGAAGTACAGCTACCTGATACCCGACGAAGACCAGGAACGGAATCCGGACTTCCAGGAGGCCGTCGACTTGGTGCGCTCGCGCGACATCTGGGCGCACATCGAGAAGGAATTAACCATGACGCGCCCGCCCCAGTTGCCCTATGAGCTGGTTCTGAAGTTGGGCGATTCCGCATTCCGCCTTGGCAAATACACGAGCGCGGCCCAAGCCTATGAGATGCTTCGCATCCGCGGACGGATGCAGGAACTCATCTTTGAACAGGCGGACGATGCCCTCGATAACGGCGATATCAAGAAAGCGGTACGAGGATACGTGGCGGCAGCCGGGCTGGAATACGATTACGCCGCTTTCCCCGAGCCACTGCCCAAGACCCCCGACTACCAGATGCGGGCCCTCGTGCTTCACGGGGACTATCCAGAGCGGCCGGAAGATTGCGTTCCTATGCACGAAACCGACGCGTTTGTTCAGATCGCGCTGGGTTATTTGCTGATGAGCAATGACATCGCTGCCCGGCTCGAACACCGGTCGCTCGACACGCGGGTGGCGTTTCTCAAGGAATTGATTGAGACACTGGACCCCGCCTGGCGTGAGTTCGTGCATCGCTACCGGGAGGCCCTCGAGTTGAAACGCGAGTTCGCCGAGCGGATTCAACGTGCGATCGATGCCCGTACGGAAGAGGGCGACGGCAAGCGGAGAAGCCTTGCCGGCGAGATCGACGAGACCCTGGGCGCCAACCCGGGCAAGATTCCCGCAGTGTTGCTGGGCCGGGATATCGAGCACGGCGAGTGGTGGCAATACTTGAAAGAATTGGCCTATCTGCACCCTGCCGGAATCTTATTTGTCTCACGGCAGTTTATTGGAAATGAAGAGACCGTTGTGCCGCTCTACCGGGAAAAATCGCCCGTTGTGAAAGCATTGGGGCTGGTTCCCGAAGCGGCACCCTGAGGAAATCCGCATTCAGCGAAAGGCGGACCCATGCGGATCGACCTTCACGTACATACGCGCCGCCATTCCCCCTGCAGCAGCATCGACCCGGCGGCAGTGGTCCCCACGGCCATTCAAGCCGGTCTTCAGGGCGTGGTGATCACGGAACACGAATACCAGTGGAGCCAAGCGGAACTCGAGGCGTTGCGCCGACAGTCTTTTGCGCCGGAATTCCTGGTGCTGGCGGGCTTCGAGTACCGGACACTTCGCGGTGATCTGTTGGTTTATGGTCTCGAAAACGAAGCATACAAAGACTTTCTGCCGGGAATGACGTCCCGGCAAGCTACCGAAAAGGCCACGGCACTGGGTGGGGCGTGCATCGCCGCGCATCCCACACGAGCGGGCATGGACTTCGACCTGGCCATCGCGGACAGCCGCCTGGCCGGACTCGAGGTGTGCAGTAGCAACCTGCAACCCCATGAACGCCGCCTCGCCATGAAACTCTCGAAAGCGCTTGAAATACCGCCCGTTGCAGCCAGTGACGCCCACGCCGCCAAGGATATCGGACGCTATGCGACGGAGTTCGAGGCGCCTGTCGAGACGGCAGCAGGGTTGCAGAACGCGTTGAGGAATGGTAGATTCCAAGTGTCGGAAGAAGTCGTCAAGGAATCAGGAATATGGTGAAAGAAGAGGAAAATAAGAAAACTCCGACAGCCCCAGTAACACCGGAGAACGAAACCGCGCAACGCGAGCGCACCCGTAAAGAAGCCAAACGCGAAATGATCGAGTTCGTGAAGATGGTGGCGCTGTTTCTGGTGCTTTTCCTGGTGCTGCGCGAGTTTGTGATGGAGGGGTATGAAGTCGAGGGGCCGTCAATGGAGCCCACCCTCCGCGAAGAAGAACGGATCCTCGTGTTCAAACTGGGCCAGCATTGGCCATTTTCCCTGTTGTTTGGCACCGACGCGGGCGATATCGTGGTATTCGACAGTCCCGATGATCGAGGGAAGCGCTATGTCAAACGCGTGATCGTTATGGGACCCGAGAAACGCGCTGGAAAGACGGTTCGGGCGGGCGGTGAGGCCGGCCCCGCTAACGGTGTCCGCTTGCGGCTGTGCGAGACGGCCATTTACGTCAACGACAGGAAGATTGACCAAAACTATATTCCCGAGGAGGCCCTTTCAGACGAAAAAGACCGCGAAATCCTCCTAGGACCGGACGAATACTTCGTCCTGGGCGACAATCGGAACATCAGCAAAGATAGCCGGAATTTCGGTACGGTTAATGAGGATTTGATTATCGGCCGGGCGCTGTTGCGGTTCTGGCCGCTCGACCGTTTCGGCTTCATCAAATGAAGACCATTATTCTCTCGGACGCCCACCTCAGTGTCGCCCCCGACGGCCGGGAGAACATGGCTCTGCTAACAGAGTTTCTGCGCAGTCTCGACCCCAAGAAAATCGGACGCATCATCGTTCTTGGTGATTTATTCGATTTCTGGTTCGAATACAAGCACGTCATTTTTTCGGGATATTTTAATGTACTGCGCGCGTTGGCGGACCTGCACGACGCCGGGGTTGAACTCTGGTTCGTTTGTGGCAATCACGACTTCTGGGCAGGGTGTTTCCTCGAGGAGCGTCTTGGCTTTACCATTTATCGGGACGCGGTAACGGTCGAACTGGACGGCCAACGCGTGCATCTCGCCCACGGCGACGGGCTGAACCCGAAAGACTGGCGCTACCGTATCTACAAGCGCATTGCCCGGTGGCCGTGGGTCGTGTGGGCATTTCGACTGCTGCATCCCGACTGGGCCATGGCTATCGCAAAAGGCGTTTCACGGGGGAGCCGCTCGATGTTCAGCCCTTCAGACCCCAGTAAAGGGTCGGAAGTCGCCCCCTTGCGTTCATATGCCGAAAATCTACTGGCTTCAGGCGAGGCGGATGTCGTCTTGTGCGGCCATTCCCACCATCCTGTCCAAGAAGAATTTCCCACCCCCAACGGAACCGGGCTCTACATGAATACCGGCGACTGGCTATGGCATCAGTCCTACGTGGTAAGCGAAAACGGGACATACCGGCTCGAGTCATTTCGCGGCGGCGTTTTGCCCGAGCAGGTAACCGATGAAAAGGCAGAGTCCGCCGAACGCAAGCAATAGCAGCGTGTAAAGAAGTTTCGCGCCGCGCTTCTTCGAAAACGCCTTCAAGCGGCGTCCCATGACCGTACTCAAGCTCGGCATAATGTCAGCGACGATGACGGTTATGTTGTCTTTGCCGCCGTTATCGTTGGCGATGTCAATGAGACGGTGTGCAATCTCGGCGGGACTGGCGTTCTTCTTGAATTCCTCAGTGATCTCCGCGTCTTTAACCATGTTCACCAAGCCGTCCGTGCACAACAACAGGAGGTCTCCCGCCTGAATATCCCAGATATAGTTATCGATCTCGACTTCGGGATGAGTGCCCACGCTGCGCGTCAGGATGTACTTGCGTGAGTCGGATTCCGCCTCGGCTTTCGACATGAGCCCCGCTTTGACCTGTTCGTCGACCCATGAGTGATCCTCCGTGCGGCAGACGAGTTCGCCATCACGAAACAGGTAGCAACGCGAGTCGCCGACATTCGCGATATAGACTTTTTTCAGCGTCACAAGGCACGCGAGCAGGGTGGTCCCCATGGGACGGCCGCTCTTGACGAGGTCCTGGTTGGTCTTGTGGACATTTTCGTTGGCGCGCACGATGTATTGCTTCAGGAGGGGAAGAGGGCCTTGGTCTTCCTGGCCCTCGACAGGTTGGGGGGGAGGCTCTTTCAGCACGTCTTTCAGCACGGAGACCGCGAGTTTACTCGCAATCTCCCCCGCCACATGACCGCCTAGCCCGTCCGCAACGCACAAAAGAGCGCCCTCGCGGAAAAGCTGTGAGCCGGGCATATCCTCGCGGAATACGCCGTAATAATCTTCGTTCTTACGTTTGCGGCGGCCGATGTCGGTTTGCGCCGCAATATCGATTCGCATAAAGACAACCCCCTGCCTTAAACGAAAAGTACCAGATTGCCCTTAAAATCCGCAACTCTTTCCAGGGCAATCGCACCAAAACCCCGCGTCAATGCTCAGGTTTCGGATATCGGTTCCTCCTCCAGGCTGCGTCTCAGTCTGTAAGACCGGTTTCTCAATGCGACGCCATCGTTCTGCTACGGACCCCATCCGGTGTGGAACCACCCCGGCGGTCGGATAGATGACCGGCGAGGGCGCCGGTCCCACCCCAAAGTTAAGAATGCACGTGAAATGACTGAGCTACAATACAAGTCACCAGCACCGCAATAACCATTCTTGCGGGGCGAATTCAGTGCGATTGCCCTGCAACTCTCCCCCCTGCCGCTTGGGCCTCGAAACAGATATTTGCATTCGGCCACAACCGTATGGTATATATTTGCGGCTGTCGCGCGGCACACTATCCCGCGAGGACTTCAAAATCATTGGCTCGATACTCGGTGACCCCATCGTCTAGCCTGGCCTAGGACACCAGCCTTTCACGCTGGCGACACGGGTTCAAATCCCGTTGGGGTCGCCATTTTTGTTTCTCCATAGCTCGGGCACACAGGTGTTTTGTGTGAGACCGGCGCCCTCGCCGCTCAAATACGGATACCACCGGCGACGCGGACACCATATAAGACCTTGCGCTGATATCGCTGTCTAGGGACTATCTGACCCGGTAAGACCAGCTCGTGGTTTTCACCGGGGTGCGCCGCACGGACGGGCTGACCTTGCGAATCCTGGACGAACGGGGAGCGGTTCTGCTACCGCCGGCCATGGGGCGCGACTGTCTGAGGGGTGTCCGCTGGGGCGTCATTCGTGGGCCTTTACGCAATCTCGTGGGCGTCTTATGGCGGCTATAGCCTCCATGATATCGATCATACGACCCTGGCGCGGGAGACCTACCCGAGTAGCCGGGATGCGCCCTCGGACGAGGCATCGGGGCTCGAGGAGGCGTCAAATGCACGTACGGCGGCGCGGAATACGTGGGCGTCTGAACAATCACAGTCGGAGCCGGCACCACCGTCACTGGAGCGGCCGATGGTACAGGTATAGGCTCGACCGGCGCGGGCGCCATTTCGACGGGCGCCGCCGCAGGGGCATACGTCTGGTACGCGGACGCATTCACCAGAATTCCAACGAGGTCGACAACCGCGTTCGCGATCCCCACATCCCGGTAGGCCTCCGCATGCGAATACCCGCGGTCATGATCCCAATAACGATGATCCCCATGCCCATAGTTTCGGCCCGCATTCTCGAGAAGAGCGCCCAGACCCTCGAGGCCCGAAAAACTTCTGCTCGAAGCACCCGGAAGCCGGTTCCCCCTGCTTCCGCTGCGCCCGCCCAAACGGCCCAATCCGCTCAGACCGCTACGTCCACTTCGTCTCACCGCACTGGGCAACCGCAAGCCACTTCCGGAACGGTTTGGAATGCGAATGCTTCTGCCACGCGACTGCGCTCCGGCTTCCGTCGCGAGCAGCATTAGCGAAACCAGCGCGGCCACTACTACGGCTGTCCCTGCGGAGTTTCTTGGTATGCTCATGATGCCTCCTTTCGTGGCCCTCTGCATAAAACAATACCGGCGGCAGCGTTGTTCATTTCCTGCGCTACGGGAATAAAAGACCGCCTTCAGCAGCTAAGGATGTTCGAGCAAACGGCTTAGCGCGGACATATTTTTCGGGAGTCCGTGAACAGTCAGCAGGGGCGAAGTGCGGAAGCTTCTATTTCCTCATATTCGTGTAAGTGTTGTCTCAAAAAAACCACAACTAAACGGCCGCGCCGAATAGTCTCCCAAAGAAGCGGGCAATACGCGAAATGGTCAGCAGAAAACGGGGCAGGAAAGGCAAGGGTTCATCATCGACTTCATGGAATGTCCGCACCACCTGAAGAACATCGGCGTAGGTTACGAGATCGCGCAACCCGAATACTTCTTCGCGTCCCCACGACACCCACAGTTTCCCGGTCTCGGACTCGGGATGGTACGCTACCACGTAAAACTGGCCGCTTTGCGGGACCGTGGTATCTTCCTCGAGGAGAATCCACGACGCGGTGCCCGTGAAACGTTCGTAAAATTCCTCAGGCTGCCCTTCGGGCTCGAGCAGAACCCCGCCCATACTTTCGGGCACGCCGGGAGGAGTCTCGATATCGGGGAGCCCTGGCCCAAGCAACAACAGCGCAGGACGGTAGTCTTCAAGTCCTTCAATGACGGGCACACCGAGCTGGAGATAGACGTCCTCTCCGGCCTCCGCTGAAAAAGTCACCCACAATGCTTCTCCCTCCTCGGCCACGGTGTGGTAAATCACCTGCGAGATCGATACGTCCTCTACTTCGAGTGCCAACGACGCGTCGATGTGGGTTCCGTCGTCCGGGACAAGTTGATGGGCCCATGCCAGGGGCGCTACACACCCCACTATCGCGATGATTGCCAAGTTCCGCACTACACAGCCCTCCTTTGCCGGCAAAAAGCTTTTCTTCGCAACGCAATTCGTTTCGGCTAAGTAAACAACACTTTCTAAGAAGTTATTCGAACCCCGGAAAGATCTTAAGATGCCTATTTACAGACCATTATGCAGGAACGTCGGCAAAACGAGCCGACCCCGCCGCAACAACATCTTCTGCGTATTAGACGAGAGCGTTTTTACGCACTATCGCGGCTGTATCGGCGCAAAAAGAAGGAGGTTTTGTGAGTTTTCTATCCACGTTGCTTAGAAATCATTACGGAAACGGCTGGAAAAAGCTTGGGACCGACACCGAGGTCGAAGCGCTTGTGACCACGCTGGAAGCCGCCGTCGGCCCCTCTCTCGCCGGGGCCGGACCACTGCTGTTGTTGTCGATTGCTCTCCGTGCGGAAGAACTTCTAATGACATGGTTGGCCGCCCGCCGAATGGAGGACATCCTCCGTGCGGAAGGGGTCTGTCGGACACAAGAAAAACGAGAGCGGCGAAGCAAGGCTGAAACGGGCCCCAACAACAGTGCGAAGGAAAACCAACATGTATTCAAGGAGGTCCATCCGATGGTTGAGAAGGCAATGAAAGCGCGGGAACGGGTCCGGAAGGCCCTGCAGGAACTCGAGGACGCGTGCAAGGCGACCGCGGCCGCCGGCGGAAGCGGCGCCCTCGCCGAAGAGGCCGCTCCTTTGCTGCGCCTGGGCGACGGGATAATGGACGATGCCCTCGCCTTCGAGAAGCGCAAACAAAAACGCTCCGCCCGGACGAAAAACACTTCCCGAAGCCGCACGGCAAAGGGCAACTCGTGACGGTCCCGTGGAATGTCCGCCGCGCGCGCAATTTATTGCGGAAACGCGGCGCTACCAACACGGCCGGTGGTTGTCCGCTTACCGACCGGCAATTCGGTGAAAAGGCACGAG
>JAWODE010000477.1:0-5437 GCA_046483455.1 Candidatus Hydrogenedentota bacterium
CTTGCCCCTTGCGATGATGGTAATCGTACCCGCGTGGGCCATGACCCAAAACGTTATCAAGTGGCACGGAGAAAACAAGTGGTTGCTGGTTGGCATCGGCATAGCGGTCTTGATACTGGAAGCATGGATGATTTTGGAAGCCGCGCTCATGTGGAAACGGGCCCGAGGCGTGCTGCCCGAACCCCTGCCGCCATTGAAACCCCTGGCGGGCAAGGCTGCTGCCCAGCCGGGTCGCCAGGACGATTGACAGGAAAAATAACGATGTTAACGCCAACAAATCGATGAAAGGAAACAGTCCATCATGAAAAACGCTGCCATTATTGTAATCGCATGTTTTCTTGGTCTCTCGGCCGCTGCCGGCGAAACAGCCGCACCGCGTCGCACATTGGTGCTCTCTCCGAGTAAAGAGAATCCGCGCAATTCCGAAGGGGATTTCATCCAATTGGCCGATGGGCGGGTTCTCTTCGTCTATACCCACTTTACGGGAAGCGCCAGCGACCATGGCACTGCGTTTCTGGCGGGGCGCTTTTCGAACGATGGCGGAAAAACCTGGACGGATGACGACACGGTCATCTTGCCCAACGAGGGCGACATGAATGTCATGTCCGTGTCGCTTCTGCGCTTGCAAACGGGCGAAATCGCGATGGTTTACCTGCGCAAGAACTCGACAAGCGATTGCCGTCCGGTCATGCGCATCTCGACCGATGAAGCCAAGACCTGGAGCGACCCCGTAGTCTGCATAAAATCCGTTGGTTACTACGTGGTGAATAACGACCGCGTCATCCAGCTCGACAGCGGCCGGTTGGTGATCCCGACCGCCCGCCACAGCCTTCCGGGCGAAAGTTTCCAGCGGCGCGGCCAGGCCATGTGCTTTCTTTCCGACGATAACGGCGAAACGTGGTATCCCAGCCAATCCATCCTAGACGCTCCTGAAAATAGTAAGTCGGGACTTCAGGAACCGGCTGTCGTCGCGCTGAAGGACGGCCGCCTTATGATGTTATGCCGCACCGATCAAGGCTGCCAGATGCGCTCATTCTCAACGGACGAGGGCCTGACGTGGACACCGCCGGAGAAAACGAACATCATAAGCCCGGTTTCTCCCGCGACTATCGAGCGTATCCCTGGAACCGGCGACCTTCTGCTGCTGTGGAACGACCACAGTGACATCGAGCCCTCGTTGAAGGACAAACGGACGCCTTTTGCGGCGGCGATTTCGCGAGACGAAGGGCAAACATGGGAAAATGTTCGTCTTCTGGAAAACGACCCGAATGGGTGGTACTGCTATACTGCTCTCGAATTTGTGGGTGATTTTGCGCTGGTGGGGCATTGCGCCGGCAACCCGACGGTCGGGAGGTTGAGTCGCACGCAGGTTCTGCGCGTTCACATCCCATGGTTCTACGGGCAATAAAGAGGGTGGTAAGCGTCAGTCTGTCTCTGGCGGTTCCGCCGTGGGCCGCAACAAGGCACGCACTTCCCGCTCGAGAGCGCTCAATGGCGTGGGTTTCGCAAGTATCTTGTCTGCCTTGCAACGCTCCACCAGGTCCACGCGGGTGGGATACCCCGTTAACACCACGACCGGCATGGCCGGATTGAATTCCTTAATCAGACGCGTAGCTTCGATGCCCCCCATTTTCGGCATCTCGATATCCATTGTGATTACATCGAAAACACGCTCGCGGCATTTGTTCACGGCTTCGAGACCATCGTGAGCCACATCCACTGCAAACCCTCGGGCTTCAAACCATTTCGAGAGTACCTGCACGAGGAACTCATCATCGTCGGTAACCAAAATAGCCGGTGTGTGCACTACATCTCCTTCCACCTTGTAAGACAATGCCGTTTGTCGCTATTGGCTTGGCTGTTACCCCTCGTGCTATTGCTTCCCTGACCCGAACAAGACAGTTGGAATTATATTACACCCTACCACATAAGGATGAATTCTATCTATATCTCCTCCCTTTTGTCAACGGTGTTTACGGTTTATTATGGGTTATCCGGGCAATTATGTAGATTATTTCGGGCATTTTGACATGGTTTGTTTCCAGAGAATACCTCCGATACAGCATATAGGACTGGAAAACCGCGGCAGGTTGCGGTATCGTAGGTATATAGACTAAAGACAAGTAGTGCCTGTCGAGGGGGAGGGTTGCTCATCTTGCCCGAGGAATAATTGCCCAGGACGGGCAGGTCGGGAGTACGTTATGGCCGACGAAATGATCTTTTCGCCCGACAGCAAGTCGCTTCGACGGGGCAAGCGTATTGCCCCCCGCACGGAGACGTGCCGCCCCTGTCTCGTCTGGCCTGAAGACGCTCCAGACATGCACCTGCGCGGCGTCATCCTCGATATTAATGCGTACGGCATGCTCATCCGTACGATGGAGTCGCTGCCGCCCGGTATGCGACTCCAGGTCCAACTCATGCGCGATGATGAATTCCAGGAACCTCTTACGAAACCGGTGACCGCCATGGTGGTGCGGAATATTCTGCAGGGGGACGGGTTCGTTGAGCACGGCGTGCAAGTCATTCAGGAAAAAATACGCGGATCGGAAAACAAGCCATTCCGCCAACCGTTACGCAAACCACGACGACGCAGGCAGGAACGGGCTCGTATGCATACACGGGACCTTCGCTCAGCGGGCATCAAACAGCGTGGAAGGGAGTAGGACGTTGCCGAAGCCGAAAATCCTGATTGTGGACGATGAACCCGACGTGGTCACACTCATCGAGCGAGCACTCGAGAACGAGGGATTCGAGAGTGTCGCGGCCTACGATGGCATCAGTGCCCTGGATATTGCGGAATCCGAGGCGCCCGCCGTGATCCTGCTCGATATCATGATGCCCATGATGAGCGGTTATGAAGTTTGCGAACACCTGAAAGCCAATCCACAAACCCACAATATTCCAATTATCTGCGTGACCTCGGCGCATACTCCCGAGGCCTTTGCGCGGTGCCGGCAAGCCGGGGCAAACGGTTTACTCACCAAGCCCTTTTCACCCGCCGAGTTGATTGCCCAGATTAAACGGCAACTCGCCAAGTCCGAAGAACACGAAACCACGTAATGTCTTCACCCTTTCCCGGGGTTCCGTCGGAAAACTGTTCCATGACCTTTCAAGCGTACCTTTGGATGTACTGGGGATTGGCGCTTGCAGAACAATTGACCGTTCAGGACTTGGGTGATATATTCTTGTGCGCGATCCCGTGTTTCCCAACCGTACATGGAGCAAGGGGTTGCGATTGTTTGAGCCCCGACGCTGGCATGGGTAACTCCAGGGCCGCATCTGTCCGGTAAAGGCGCTATTGTGACCGTTGCGAATTGGATAACTGTCGCCCGATTATTGGCTATCCCCGCAATTGCAGGGAGCATCGTGGCCTATTCGGAAGAACGGCCGCACTGGGGAACCATTGCGCTTGTCACGTTTCTGGCGGCCGCGCTGTCCGATGCGGCAGACGGCTTCGTCGCACGGGTCTTTCATCAGAAATCGCGGGTGGGGGCCATCCTCGACCCCATCGCGGATAAGCTGCTCATTAATGTTACGCTGGTATTTCTCGCAGTAAACGAGGCGTTTGCCTATCCTGTGCCCCGATGGTTTCCGGTCCTCGTGCTGGGGCGCGATGTCGTCATCAGCTTGGGGGCCTACATTCTGAGCGATTTTTTCGACACCCTGCGCGTACGGCCGCGCATCACGGGGAAACTGACAACGGCCCTGCAGTTGGCCTATATTGTGGCGGTCTTGTTGAATTATAGACTGGCAACGGGGCTTCTCTATGCAGCCACAATAATTACCCTTATTTCTCTGATCGATTACTTTATTGAGGGCTTTCGCCAAACACGGCGCAAAGGACCTGTTGATGCCAAAATCTCGTAAATTACCCCTTGTTGCGATCTGTGGCCGCCCGAACGTGGGCAAGTCCACGTTGTTCAACCGCATCGTGGGGAAGCAACACGCGATTGTTCATGCCCAAGAGGGGATTACACGCGACCGCACTTACGGCGCCGCGGAATGGCTTGGCAAAGCCTTCCGCCTGGTAGACACGGGCGGTGTGGTCGAAAACCCGCTCGATCCGGTCTCGCATAAAGTTCAAGGACAAGTGCGCACGGCGCTCGAGGAAGCCGATGCCATCATTTTTGTTGTTGACGGCCAACAGGAAAGAACGCGTACCGACGAAGAATTGCGCGACGAACTCTTCAAATACGGAAAGCCCGTATTCGTAGCGGTTAACAAACTCGACAACGAACGGCTTCAACTCCACTTGGCGGATTTCTATGCGCTCGGGTTGGGGGAGCCGCTGCCGGTTTCCGCCAGTCACGGTCAGGGAATCGAGGACTTGATGCGCGTGGTGACCGGCGCCCTTCCAGAAACCGCCGAAGGGATGGCCGAAGCGGAGCCCGCAACCCGAATTGCCGTTATCGGAAAACCCAATGTCGGGAAATCGTCCTTTGTGAACGCCCTATTGAATACGGAACGCACCATTGTCGATGAAAAACCGGGCACCACGCGCGATGCCGTGGACATTGACTTCTTGTGGAATGGACGGCCCTACCTGCTCATCGATACGGCGGGCATGCGCCGCAAATCCGGCGTCAAAAAGGCCGTCGAGCACTTCAGCATCAGCCGGTCGTTGCGGGCGGTCCGCCGAGCCGACGTGTGCCTGGTACTCATCGACGCCACCGAGGGCATCACCGAGCAGGATAAGCGCATCCTGTCCTATGTGGCCGAACACGGCGCCGCCGTGGTGCTGGTATGGACCAAATGGGACTTGATCGAGGACAAGGACCGGCGATTCAAGGAACTGGCCGAAGAAATGGACTTGAAAGCGCCGTTTTTGCGGTACGTTCCCTCGATCACGATTTCCAATGCGACACGCCAACGGCTTTTCAAGATTTTTGACGTGGTGGATTCGGTCAACGCGGAAGAAGAAAAGCGTATTCCCACGCCCGAATTGAACCGCTTCTTCGAAGAGCTGCGTGCCCATAAAGCCGCCGGTGTCCAGAAAGGAAAGCAGGCCAAGGTATTGTATGCCACGCAGACCGGCGTAAAGCCGGCTGTTTTCGTACTTTTTGTGAACCAGAAGCGGCTGTTTCACTTCAGCTACCTGCGCTTTATCGAAAACCGTCTCCGGGAACGGTTTGGATTTCAGGGGGTGCCCATCAAGCTCGAAGTGCGGGAAGAGACGAGGAAACAGCGATGATGTGGCAAACGGGTGCAGCCATCGCTTTATCTTACGCCGTCGGCTCCATCCCTACAGGCTTCTGGATGGGGAAATGGCTCCGCGGCATCGATATTCGCGAACATGGCAGTTGCAACATCGGGGCCACGAACACCCTGCGCGTATTAGGCAAAAAACTGCTGAGCGTGTAGCGGAGGGAGTGGGAGTCTCCGTGGAGGCATGGACGAAACAGCAAGATGCGCAAGTATTAAAACAGGCGAGAAATAC
>JAWODE010000549.1:0-7277 GCA_046483455.1 Candidatus Hydrogenedentota bacterium
CGACCGCGAGGCGGGCCACAACAGGCTGAAAATCACCGCGACCGACGAGGGGGAACTCGACGACGCCGCCGCGTGGCTCCAGCGCCACATCGGCGCCAGCGAGACCGGGTCTGAAGGGTTTCTTCCTGTTCGGCTTTTAAGTCTACATCTTTGCCGCGAGTATATTCATACTTCGATGTATCTCCCATCACATTCGCTCCCTGTGCTTTTTCTCAAATCGCCATTTCTGTGGACGTTAGCTACAGAACAGCCGCTTTTGCTTGCCAATTGTCCACACGCTCAATCAATGTGTAGACATAGTAGCAAGGACTTTGATGGTGCTCAAGAGCGTGGCACGCAGCGTTTCAGAAATGGGGACTACCTGTTTCTCACCCGGTGTCGACGCGGGCGGCGCGCGCGCGGGCTGCTTTCAGACGCGCATCGAGTTTGGCACGGACCTCCGCGAAGTCCGGATGGTTGGCCAGGTTATTGAATTCCTGCGGGTCGTTTTCGTGATCGTAGAGTTCGGCGCCTGCTTTGCCGTTTTTCCAAAGATTGTAGCGCCACCGGGCCGTACGTAAGGATTCCCCGCCCGCCCGCGTGATCGTATAGGCGTCTCCGTCCTTGAAGCTTTCGGCCTCCGGGTCGCGTAACAATGCCGCGAAACTGTCACCGTGGAGGTAATCCGGCGCATTTAGACCGCAAATCTCGGCAAGTGTGGGGTAAACGTCAATGTGCTCGACCACGCGGTAGCTTTTGCGATTCTCGACCCCGAATCCCGGCGCAGCGATGATCAGCGGCACGCGGACCGAGTCCTCGAAGAGACTGAGCTTTTGCCAGCAGGTGTGCTGACCGAGGTTGTAGCCGTGATCGCTGGTAAAGATAACGATGGTGTTTTCCGCGAGGCCCAGGCGGTCGACTTCATCGAGCAGTTTCCCAACCTGTGCATCCATGTAAGAGACGGAGGCGTAGTACGCGCCCAGGGTCTTGCGTTGCTGCTCTTCGCTCATGCCGTATTTCACGGCGTTGGTCTGTGTCTGGGCGGCCTTGGGAACATCCTCGAGGTCGTCTTCAGGGACCTCCGGGCGCCTCATTTTTCCCGCGGGGTACGGTTCGAAATACGGTTTCGGGGCTACCAGGGGCACGTGGGGCCGGACCATTCCAACCGCAAGAAAGAAAGGTCCGTCTTGGTGCGCGCGCAAGAGTTCGATAGCGCGTTCGGTGGCCATGCCATCGGCGTGGACGAGGTCGCCGCCTTCCGCTTCGACTTTGACGAAATCCACGCCCTGATGGGTGACTTTGGGACAGAGATCCTCTTTAAGCCCCGGCGCGTATTGCTCCGGACCTTTGATGTTGATGGCCTCATCCCATGCGAGCGGATCGTCGATGCCTGCCGTGCCTTCAAGAATATCGCCCGGGATGCCCATGTGGAAGATTTTGCTGACCCGTGCCGTGTAATAGCCATTCTGACGGAAGAGTTGGGGCAGCGTCACAATATCCGGGAAGCGGTTTCGGAAATCGCTCTTGCCATTCGACACGCACCCTGTTGCGGCAGGATAGAGACCCGTCATAAGTGCCGCCCGTGCAGGTCCGCACACAGGGTATTGGGTATAGGCACGCTCGAACTGCACGCTGCGCCTTGCCAGGCGATCAAGGTTGGGCGTATGGCATTGGGGATGGCCGTAACCGCTTAAGGCGGTGCACAAATCATCGGACATGATGCACAACACATTGAGCCTTTGCTGCGAAGGGCCCTCCGCGGCGCCTGCGGCCCAGCGTGCCCCGGCACATGCGGCAACAGAAGCCGTGAGAGTCTTGAGAAAGTTACGCCGTGTAATCTGCGAAGAGTTCATGGCCATCATCCCCCGAGGTAAATGAGATTTTGCCTTGTGTTAGGTTTCAATTTGGTGATTGACGAGCTACTACCATAAAGAAAGAAGGGCGTTCTGTTCCAAATTTTCTGGGAACAGACACTCTCGGAGATAGGCCGGCGCGCGTGTGCTTCTACAGGTAGAGGGTGGCGGCTTCACCTGAGGAATTATAGGAGATACCCGCTCTTTGCGACCCGGAACAGAGCTTGCAACGCGCTTTTCCTCGTTTCTGGTTTTGCGAATGTTTTCTCTAAAACAGCAAAAGGGTGCAGGACAAAGCATAACCAAGGCTTATTTCGGTGGCTTCGCTTTCGCGGATGCCTTGACGTCAGAGAGGAGAGTGCACTTCGGCAGCCATTCGCGCAGGCGGGCGACACCTGCTTCGGTGAGATCCGTCCCCCGGACATCCATCTTCTTAACCTGTCGCAACTCGGCCAGATGTTCCACCATGTCGTCCGTGATTTTTGATTGCGACAGGTTAAGGTACTTTAGCCAGGAGGCCTTTCGCAGCAGAACGAGGTCCGTTTCGCTTAAGTTTTGCGACGCCTTAAGGCCGATATACGCTCTTTTAGGAACGCTGACTTGTCCCTTAGCTTCACGATAGTCCTCCCACTTTATCTTGGAGCCGCTGATTTCGCGAATAACGATCATACCCAGGGAGTGGTCTTCAGGGAACACAAATTGCCGCGGGCCGAACGCGAGCCACAAAACGAGGGCCGCTGCACCAATTACCCCTGCGGCGATCAGCATATTCCGACCGGTCGAGGATGATTCTTGAGAGGCATCCGCGGAGGCTTCCTTTTTTTCTTCCTTCGTGTCCTCTTCTTTCGTAAGAGGAGGGGGTGTAATGAGCGGTTTTTCGGGCTCGAGGGGCGGGGGTGTTGAAAAAGGCGACGGATGCTCCGTCGGTGGTGGGGAAGAGGCCGCCTCCGGACCCTGGTCTTTTTCTGAGTCGCGATCGCTGAACAATCCTGTAGGGGTCGAGGTCATCCACGAGGAAGTCGTATCATCGGGTGGAGAGGAGATATCGGCAGGAGAGTCGTGGCCGTCAGCTCCGTCGGTTGCAGCGGCCACAGGCAAGTCCGGAGGGGTCTCATGAGGCGAAGACCGCGGCTTATATGTATCCTTTCTGTCGCCCATGCGTTTCAAGAGGGTCTCGGCTCGTTCGTCGTTGTGTTTGGTGATCAGTTCGTGGCACAACTCGCGGGCTTCCTGAAATCTCCCAACCTTGAAAAAGCATTTGGTGAGTGCGTACAGCACATGCTTGCTGTCCGGAAACTCCAGCGCAAGATCGTCCAGAATGGCTATCGCATCTTCGTACCGCTCGGTCCGGTAGAACATGAGCGCCATGCGGTAATTATGTTCCGCTGCTCTTTCTGACACAGCAAGTCCTCAGGGTCCCCAATCACAAACCACTGTTCACCTCCCCTGTACTAAGTATACTATTCGCATATATGGCAGTCAAAATGCAAGCAATTTTGTCCTTTAAGGATAAAATGGGGCTCCTTTTTCATAGTATAATGTCCGCGAAAACAGGCTCCCCGGATACCTGCGTGCTCTTCCGTTCACCCCCTATGGGATGCAAAGGTCCGGCAGACAGAGAAAGCCCCCTTCAGTATTTAGGCAAGGATTGCAGGGACGGGCCGTTACTCTATCCTGTGGTGTTGGACGATGGCGTAGGCACACGTGCCTTCCCCAAGCCGGTTCACATGAACGCGGCTTGTCATCCCCTGATATTCATAAGAGAAGCGCCATGTTGGTTAATGACCGGCGCTTGGGTTGTTTGATCCTCTTGGGCGAGCTTTTCAAATGCCTCTTTCCACGTTTCCCGCAACGTTGTGAGGTGAGTGAGGCATTCCTCGATGGGTTCGACCGTTTTTTGCAGGTTGGCGGCAATCAGAAGATGCTGCAGGTATTCATAGATGCGGTCGAGGTTCTGAGCGATTGCTCCGGCGTTCATATCGAGCGCGCTGCGCAATTCGCCCAATATTTCCTGCGCTCGGATAAGGTTGTTGTGGACATTCTCGATGCTGTCGGCGGCGATCTGCCGTTTCGCTTCCTCGGCGCGCTGGATGGCGCCATTGAAAAGCAGCACGATCAATTTTCCCTGGGACGTAGTTTCCACATCTATCTTCTTATAGGTGCCAAGTTGTGTCGTCGTTTGTGCATCCGCCATGGTGTTTCCTCCTATATCCCCGCAGCAAAGCCTCTAGAATGCCAGGGCGCCGCCACTTAAGCCGCTCAGGGAAGTGCCTTGCGCTTGATACTGGGCCGCCATTTGTTCGAGCCGTGCAAATTGCTCACGGTACCGTTGCTCATGTTGCTCGATGGTATATTCCAAACGTTCTATACGGTTATTATACGCTTGAATTTGCGAATCAATTGTCCCTCCCGATCGAATGCGCTGATTGAGAAATCCTGTAGTCGACGTGGCGCTTTCGAGATAGTCGGCAAGTGTGTTGGCGATTCCGGACCCCTCAGTATTCGAGAAAAGTTGTTCGACGTTTTCCGGATTCTCCTGCAATGCTTCGAGAAATGTCTCTTCATCAAGTTCGAGTTGTGCGCCGATTTCAGAGTCGAAGGCATCTCCAGTGGTGATTCCAATCTGAACGAGATTCTGGTAAGGGCCGCTGAGTCCTTCCACATTGCTGAAGATGGAATACTGCAACTGGTTTGAAATCAGCGTCAGCGTCGTATCGTTTTCGAGTGCGCCCTCATCCCCCGTTTGTTCTCGGAGTTCCGTGAGTGTGTCGTTGAACGCCGTGACGAATCCGCGGACGCCCTCGAGGATGGACTCGTTGTCCGTCTCGACGGAAACAGTGCTGCTGCCGACGCTACGGAGATTCATGGTGACGCCTGCGATAGTATTCGCGATGGTATTGGTGTTACGTGTCTGGACCGGCCCGCCGTCTACCGTGAATTGGGCATCGTTTCCGGCGGTTTGCGAGGCTGTGGTCAGGTTGACTACATCAAGGAAATTGCTGGTACCGGATTCGAAGGCGATGGTGCGGCTGCCCAGAGCATCCGAAACGACGCGTATCGTGTCGTTGGTGGAATCGTAACTGGCGGTCACATTAGCGTCGGAAGCATTGATGGCGCCGATGATCCCCTCGAGGGTATCCGTAGTGGGGTCGACATTGATTTGTATGCCGTTGATGCGAAAACTTCCCGCTGTTACCGCGCCGTTGGCAAAGTTGCTGAGAGTCAGGGTTTGCCCAGGGTCAACGGCGCCGAGGTTGCGCGAACTGGTGACGACGGTGGAACCATTTGCGCCGGTGCTCTGGTGAGCACCAGTCAAGCCTATGGCGCTCAAAAAGTTGCTGGTGTCGTCCGAGGTGCCGAGATTGATGATACTGGTGTCGCCCGCTGTGTCGTTTTCGAGAGTGACTTTATCCTCGACCGCGTCGTAAGTGGCGGTAACGCCGACGCCGCTGCTGTTAATCTCGGACAAAATGTCGTTGAGGCTTTGTGTATCGGGGTCGAAGGTGAACGTTGTGCCGTTGATCGTAAAATCGCCTGCGGTAAGATCGGTTGTGATGCCGCTTTCGCTCAGCGGAACGTTCGGGTCAATGGCTGCTCCAAGTGCGCCGCTGCTGCGGGCAATTGTCGCGCTGGCCAATTGAAGGACTTCGATTGTATAGGTGCCGGCGGCAGGGGTGCCGCCAGCGAGGGTGGTGTCAAGCACGGATTCCTGACTCGACGTGGCCTGAAATTGCCCGAAGACCATCTCGAATCCAAAGTCTTGGGCACGGTTGCGCAACGTCTGCAGTTGGGTGCGTACCCCGCCAATGGCCTCGCGTTGCTCTTCGAGCGCCGCAATGCGGGATTGCATCCGCAGGATGGGCTGCCGCTCGAGCTGGATCAGTTGCGAGATGAGTTCATTACTGTCGAGGCCGGTGATGAGCCCGCCCGCTGTAAAAGCTCCGGACATGGGCTATTCCTCCTGCACAATCCCCGTTGCCAAACGCGAGGGCGGCGTTCGCACGCCACGTCATTTGATTATATCGACAGTTTTCACCCTAAACTTTAGCACAATCGCCGCGCAAATACCGCAAATCCCGCACGGATAAAGGGCAGATTTTGTAAGTCTTTGCTGCATAATATTTTATGCCTTTGAGGCGTTGTCGAGGGTTGAGCAGGGTGCCCGCTGGAATTCCCGGTCTGCTCTTCTGGGTTTTGGACCGCGAGAAGTGCGATTACCGGGTCCCTGTGGGGTTTTTTACCAGCTCTGCTGATGAACACTAAATCTCCGGAAGCATGAAATCGTATTTCCCGAGCATGGTGTAGATGTTGACCAGGGCGCGGTCCATCATGAGTTCGCCCGCGCCAACAGGGACCCAGCTGACGGTAGCATCGGCGCCATAGCCGCCTTCAGCAGCACCCTCGATGGTTGGAAAATACATATGGTGGCCATTGCAGTAGCCGACGAATATGGTCCTTGGGATACGGGCTCGTGCCTTAAGCCGGTTGGCGTGTTCGCAGAAGAACTCTCCCGAACCGCCTACGATAGCCAGTTCTTTGTTGATCAGCACCGTCGTCAAATGCGGCCGGATGACGTTGCCCTCGAGCTCATCCATGTAGGCCATCGCCAATTCCGGGAAAAAGGCCTGTTTGAACAATTCGCGCAGGGCGGGATTGGTGAAATCCAAGCGAGTCTCGAACTCGAAGTCTTCATCCATACCCTGAATCGAGGGCTTGTCGGGCGTTTTTGTCTCGATATCCCGGGCGATTTTGACCACTTCCGCCGCGAGGGCTTTTCCGAATGCTTCGATGCCTTTCGTTTCGGGCGGAGGATTGCACGAAAGGTCGCCTGTGGCGCCCTGAAGAAACACGCAATTGGTCTCCATGACACGGGCAACTTCGTTCATCATCTGCCCGGGATATTCGGCCGAGAACCGGAGGTCTTCACCCGGATGCATGGTGGGATGAGCCGCATAATTGACGATGATCGTGATGGGTTTGCCATTGGTGTCATCGAACCGAATCACGGTCAGTTCCGAATCGGTGACTTTGGGCTCAATCTTGGTATGGCGGTTGCGGTTCATGGGAACGATAGCTGAACCCCAGCTGGCGCGGGCATCTTCCACATTCGCTGCCGCAGCTACGATGACGTCGATCAATTTCGATTCGAGCGCTTTCGTGTATGCCACGGCATCGTCATAGACGCCTTTCCCTTTTTGTGGTTCATCCTTAAGTTCAAGCACGGGGCCATGATGAGTGTGCGAGCCCACAAGCAGGATGAACCCGACGCCCGCTATCTCGTTGACGGCTGCCCGAATCCGCTCGACCTGCTCGGGGCGCGGCGAACGGCCCAGATCGAGGCCCACGAGAGCCGCTTTCTCTTCGCCAACGTCAATGACCACGGCCTTCGCGAACAGCGGATCGCGAACGCCTTCCGAGAGAGCATTATGCCGCGCGCCGTAGCCC
>JAWODE010000624.1:0-10040 GCA_046483455.1 Candidatus Hydrogenedentota bacterium
TTCGCGCAGCCTGTCGAGCACCCCGCCGATGGACTCCGCTTCGTTGTACGCGGGAATGATGACCAGAACCCGCCCGCTCATGTCGTGAGCCTTTCTCGGATACGAAATTGCCAAAGCCCGTGCAACATGCCCAGGAAGCGGGCGACATCGCGCGCGTACAGAAGCACCGCGCCGAACGGCAGGAGCACTGGCCGGCGCGCACGGACCGCAACACGCCCCGCGAACACCACGCGGTGCGCGAGATAAGGAAACGCCAGCACGGCAAATATTGCGAGAAAGAGTAAGGTCGAAACAACTTTTCCGATGCCGATAGCCGCTACGATAATAAGAACGAGGGCAACACCAAGCGCGGTTAGACAAAACGCGTACTGCGGCGCGAGCAGGTCGAACAGGCGCGCGTACCGGTCCCCCGAGAACGTACGCCTGGGATGTTTGAAGTACAGCTTAACCCGCCAGAAGCCATGACGGCGTTGCGTACGCAGATACGGCCCGACGCGCGTGGGGTGGTGATGGGCAACCCGCGCATCGGGTGCGAACCGCAGCTTCCCCAGTGCCTGCAGCCGGTATGACAAATCGTTATCCTCGCCCGAGGCCGCTTTGAACGATTCATCGAATCCCCCGGCGGACGCGAACGCTTCCTGTCGGTAGGCCACGTTGAAGGACCCCAGAAAATCAACCTCGTCTTTGAACGTTGCGTGGCGCATTACGATCTCTTCGTGAACAAAATCGGCCAGCAGATTTCCTCTCTCCGCGTTGGTGTAGGTGCCCCCCACCGCGACGGTGTCTTCGTCAAAGCCATCGAGCAGCCGTCCCAGCCAATCCCGCGCGGGGACGCAATCGGCGTCGGTATAGACCAGAAACCCGCCCTGTGCCGCCTGGGCGCCGCGGTTCCGGGCCGCCGCCGGGCCCGACAACTCTTGCCGAATGTAGTGTACGGGATATTCCTGCGCGATGCGAGGCGTGGCGTCCGTCGACCCGTCGTCAACCACAAGGACCTCGAATGCGGGATGGTCCTGGTTCAGGCAGGCCTTTAAGCACTCGGCGAGCGTCGCTTCCGCGTTGTGGGCCGGGATGATGATGGAGGCCCGCATGGTTTAACGTTTCCCCGCCGCCGCGTGCTCGACGGTTTCCCGGACCGCCGCCACCAGACGGTGTTTCGCGGGTTCGTAGGAGGAAGGCGGGGGCAATGGATTCAGGCATGCATCCTCGAGATCCGCCATGTCCAGCACCATTCGTCCCCATCCCCGCCGCTGTACCGCTTCGGCCAACTCCAATTGGTGATCCGTGAGGTGCTCATTGTATTTCTTCAGTCGCGGACAGACCACCAGCGGCCGCCGGGCCTCGAGCGCCTCGATCACCGACCCGACGCCGGCGTGCGCTACGATCACGGCTGCTTCCCGCTGCAACACCGCGATTTCCTCGCGGGGTTTGAAGTCAAAATATTCGCAGAACAAGGGCGCCGTGGTCCCCATGCCGGTCTGAATCACGACGCGCCGGCCGGTTTTCTGGGCGATGGCATCCAAGGCATTGACCAGCCGTCCGAAATCGAGAAACATGGTCCCCACTGTGGCGTAAATCATGCCGGATTCATTGGCAATGGACGTCTGATCGCTCGAGGACCTGCCCACCTGGACGCGTTGCGACGGCATTGCGCCCATGCGCTTCTCCGCGCGGTCCTCATTCTCGACGGGTCTCTCCTCATCCACCAGGCTGCCGCGAAACATCGCCCGGGGACCGTATGCGGGCCCCAGCTCCGGCCACTGCACATAAAACCGGTCCGCCAGCCAATACATAAGTCGGCCCGTCAGCGAAGGCGTGGCCACCTGCGCCCCGCATTCGATGTACACCGTGGGCAAACGAAACCACTTCGCCACCAGCATAACCGGAATTGCGATTTCCGCCCCCGTCGACACCACCATATCCGGACGCTCCTTGCGGAAAATGCGGTAGGCGCGTACGAGGTTCAGGCCGTACTCGAGAGGATTGCGCGGGCGGTTCGGTACCCGGTACGCCCGCGGCAATGCCCGTGTTGTTTCCGCGTCGTAGCAGAAAAAGAACGTGTCGTGCCCCTCGAAGGCTTCCATCAACTCGAGCATCTCGGTGAGATGGCCGCCGTGGGAACACACGCAACAAATGGTAAGTCGATCAGCACGAGTGGCTGCATCGAAACGAGAGGTTTCGGAACCTGACCGGGATTGTTCCAAAATACGGGGCTCCAAGGTGTTTCCGAAGCGCGTCCCCTGCGAGTGGGCTCTGCGCAATCAGGCCCTTATCGCGCTCTGCCTCGGGTTTTGGTAAATTATAGACATCGCTGAGCATACTGACAAGGTAACTTTTGGGGCACAATCCGAAATGATGGACAGCGGAGCTGTTAAGAAAGTCCTTGAATCACCCACACTGAGCGAAAAACAGGGACTGACCCAGTGGTTTGCCCGGCAAACCCGGGTCTGTCCCGCCCGTTTTTCGCGCCTGCGATGCGGGGACCGGCTTTTTCAACACATGCACACCCCCTCGTTTTCACTGGGGCGCTGGCTGTCGCGCGGCGACCGGGATACACCCGCCGTGGCGCGTTGGGAGCGGGTCCTTGTTTTGGCAGCCATGACTATCGCGCTGGGGCTGGCAACCACCCATCTGAGCGCCCCAAGCCTCTGGCACGACGAACTGGTTCATGTCTTTGTGGCGAAAAACATCACGCAGACGCTCGAACCGCGTCTGCCCAGCGGTGTGTTTTACGCCAATGCGTACGCTTATAACTACCTGCTTGCGCCATTCGTGGCCTTTCTGGGCGACGGCGAATTCGCCGTGCGGTTGCCCGCGGCGCTTTTCGGTGTCTTGAACGTGTTGTTAACGTATCTGGTGGTGCGGAAGCTGCTGGGACGTTCGACCGCCCTTGTGGCGGCGTTTATGTTGGCGGTGTTTCCGTGGAGTGTCGCATGGTCGCGCGAGGCCCGATTCTATACCTTGCAGCAAACGTTTTATTTGGTGTTGCTCTGGTTTGCCTGGCGCATGGTTAATGCGGAGCGTCCTAAGGCAACGATTGGTAACGCGGCTCTGGGCGTCCTTGCGTTTGCGGGCGGGATGCTGACCTCGGTTCACTCCGTGCTGTTTCTCACACCGGTGATGGGCTATACGGCGATTCGTGCCGTGGCCGCGCGGCGTTTTTCTTCGAGATGGGTAGTGTTCTGCCTCGGGGCCTTCGCGATAGGGGTCGCGGCGGTCGGTCTCTATTATGCCTCGGCCATGCCGGTTGACCGGACCACCGTCTTGGACAACGCCGGTCTGGGTGGAGAAACCGTAACGTCCGGCGATCATGTCCGTTCGACCCGTCTGTATTACTTTCATTGGTTGAACTACAACTTGAGCACCGGGTTCCTGATTATCGGCCTTGTGGGCTCCGTTGTACTGCTGGCGCGGGAGGGGCATCGCGGCCTCTTTGTGTTCCTGGGTTTTTGGGGACCTTTTGTGGTGTTGTCGTGTTTGATTGGCTACCGCCGTGCACGGTTTTTGTTTTTTGCCTATCCCTTGCTGGTTGCCGCGCAAGCCTACGCCCTCGTCGAGGGGGTGCGCTTCCTCAAGACGTGGCGCAAGTCGTGGATGCGCGCCGTGGCCGCTGTGCTGATTCTGGTTTTTGGCGTGCGCCTGGCGTGGTCCGCGGTCAAACTGGTGGGTGACTCGATCGAGGTGGCTCGCGGGGCCGATATCACCCTCGCCCGCCATCACCCGCCGTGGCGCGGGCCCTGCGAATACGTGCGCGAGCATATCGATAATGAAACCGTGGTCATCACCACGACCGGTCTGCCGGTTCTCTACTACGTGGGCCGCGTCGATGCGTGGTTCCCCAGCCGCATCATGTGGTGGGAGGCGGACGAGATAGGTTTGGAGGGCTTAAAAAACACCGAAGAACTCGCGGCATTCATGGCCCGGCACCCGAAAGGCTATTTCATTGAACATATCCGGCGCCTCAGCATGTGGGAACGGCAACTCGCCGACGAGATCGCTTTTGTCGAAAAGCATATGCGCGTTATCGACGAGGTATCCGAGCCTTACGTGCGGGTGCATGCCTGGGGACTATGATGCCGCACGACCCTGGTGAAGGTAACAGAGCGGTCCATGGGCTGACGCCCCATGGCTCTTCACATCGGACTCCTTTGGAGCCCCTTTTTCGGCACCAGCCAGCCCGCGAACCGCGGGAGATAGGTTTTAAGCCGTGGCGAGGGTTTCGCCCATCGCCAGGCGCATGATGCGCTCCTGATCGGCTTCGGCACGCGGCAGTTCACCGGCCAGATGGCCTTCATGCATCACAAGAATCCGGTCGCACATGCCCAAAACTTCCGGCAGTTCGCTCGAAATCATGAGAATGCACACGCCGTTGCGCACGAGTTCATTCATCAGCTTGTAGATTTCGACCTTGGCGCCGACGTCGATACCGCGCGTGGGCTCATCGAAGATCAGCACCTTGCAACCCGTGAAAAGCCACTTGGCCAGTACGAGTTTCTGCTGGTTGCCGCCGCTGAGGTTCTGCGCGGTTTGCTCGATGGTGGGCGTTTTGATACGGAGGTCCTCCACGTATTTCAGCGTCACTTCGCGCTCGCGGCTTCGCTCGACAAAGAGAAATTTGACCAATTCGCCCAAGTTGGCCAGCGTGGTGTTTTCCCGCACCGTCATGCCCAGCACCAGTCCCTGGTTCTTGCGGTCCTCGGTGAGTAGCCCGATGCCCTGGCGAATGGCGTCTTGCGGCGAGGTGACGGTGATAGGTTCGCCGTCGAGAAAAATCTGTCCTGCATCGATCTTGTCCGCGCCGAAAATGGCTCGGGCAACCTCAGTACGGCCGGCGCCCACCAATCCCGTCAGGCCCATGATTTCACCTTTATGCAGGCCGAAACTGACGTCGCGGAAGCCCCCTTCCACACTCAGGCCCTCGACCCTCAGCACCTCCTCGCCGCGTTCGAAATGCTCTTTAGGGAACTCTTCTTTGAGTTCCCGGCCGACCATCATGTGGATGATGTCTTCGCGGCAAACCTCGCCCACGGGTTTCGTCCCGACATACTGGCCATCTCGCATGACGGTGGCGCGATCGCCGATTTCGAAGATTTCTTCGAGGCGGTGCGAGATGTAGATCATGCCGATGCCGTCTTCTTTTAACCCACGGATCAAATCGAATAGGGCCCTGAGTTCGTGGTCCGTGAGCGTCGCCGACGGCTCGTCCATGACGATAACTTTTGCGTTGAACGACAGGGCTTTCGCGATCTCGACAATCTGCTGCTGGGCCACGCTGCATTCGTTGACGGGCTTCCGCACATCGAGATTGGTGCGCACGCGCCCGAGTAGTTCGCGGGCATCCTCGTACATTTTTGACCAGTTGATGAAAGGCGTTTTGCCCAAGCGCGGCTCACGGCCCAGGAAGATGTTTTCGGCTACGCTCAGAAAGGGACTCAAGTTGAATTCCTGGTAGATCATGCTGATGCCGAGTTGCTGCGCATGGTGCGGCGACGTAATGGTCACCGGCTCGCCGGAAAGACGAATCTCGCCCGAATTCATCGGGATCGCTCCCGCCAGCACTTTCATCAGGGTGGATTTCCCCGCGCCGTTTTCGCCCACCAGGCAATGTACTTCCCCCGGGCGCAGGGTCAGTTGGCCATGGTCGACCGCCAACACCCCTGGAAAGCGTTTGACGATATCGCGCATCTCCAAAACATAATCACTCATTAGCATAACTCCATCGAAGGTCTTCTGAACCGTTAGCCTACCTTTTTGGGTTCCGCATTGGCAAGATCGGTGGCAAGACCGGTGTGCAAGACCGGTAGACTTCGCGCCCGTGGATTGCTACACTATGTAATTTTCCTGCCGCAAGAAACACATCTTTAACAACGTACTCATGCAAAGCCGAGGGATTCATGAACGCATTGCTGGCCGGGCTTAACCCGGCACAACGGGAGGCGGTTGCTCATGTAGAAGGGCCGTTGCTGATTCTGGCGGGAGCAGGCAGCGGCAAAACGCGGGTCATCACCCAGCGGATTGCCTATCTCCTCGCCAACGGCTTCGCGAAGCCGGGCGAGGTCCTGGCCCTCACCTTTACGAACAAGGCGGCAGGCGAGATGCGAGAGCGCGTGGCCGCGCTCGTCGGGCCACAATTGGCCAGGGGGATTGTGATCGCAACGTTTCATTCGTTTTGCCTGCGCGTCTTGCGCGCCGAGATCGCGCATCTCGGTTATCGCAAGGATTTCACGATTTCATCGGAAGGAGACGTCCGCACCATGGTCCGGCGCCTGCTCGAGGATATGGATGGCGTCAAAGAGACCTTCGATGCCAACAATTTCCTCGAGCAGATCGGTTCCGTGAAGAATAATGGGCTGTACGAAGTGCCGGATGACCACTCGGAAGGGGATACCGAGACGGCCAAGAAGTATGCTAAATGGCTGCCCGCGGTCTTCGAGAAATACCAGTCGGCTTTGCGTGCCGCAAATACGCTCGATTTCGACGATCTCCTTCTGTTGACACTGCGTCTGTGGCGCGAACATCCACGCATTTTGGGCCGCTACCAGAAACGCTTGCGCTACATCATGGTGGACGAGTACCAGGACACCAATCACCTGCAGTACGAGTTGCTTCGTTTGTTGGCGGCAAAACACCAGAATTTATGCGTGGTTGGCGACGACGATCAGTCCATTTACGGCTGGCGTGGCGCGGATATTCGCAATATTCTAAGTTTCGAGCGGGACTATCCCGATGCCAAAATCGTGAAATTGGAACAGAATTACCGGTCTACGGAGACCATCCTTGCCGCGGCCAATGCGGTCATCGCCAACAACCACGAGCGGCGCGCCAAGAAACTCTGGAGCGACCTCGGCAAGGGCCGTCCGCTCGATTGGTTCATCACGGGCGACGAGGAACACGAGGCCAAGATGGTCGTCGCGTGGATACGCCACATTCAGGAAAAGACGCAGGCGAAATACACGGATTTTGCTGTTCTGTACCGGTCGAATGTTCAATCGCGGCCGCTCGAACTCGCCCTTCGGCAGGCCAGAATTCCTTACATAGTTTTGGGCGGCCAAGATTTCTTCGAGCGGGCCGAGGTCAAAGACATCATCGCGTATCTGCGGGCCGTGGTGAATCCACGTGACGAAGTGGCGTTTTTGCGTATCGTGAACGTCCCCCGGCGCGGCGTTGGCGACGCTACCCTGCACTTGGTGCATGACATCTGCCGCGCCGAGGGGTTCCCTTTTGCGAAAGGATTGTCCGAGGCCTTAAGGCGGGGCCTTATCCAGGGCCGGGCTGAATCGGGCATCCGTGAACTTCTTGGATTGTTGCGGGATTTCAGGAGCCGTTTCCGTCAGCCTGGCGCGCTATTGTCGCGCTGCGTGCAGGAATTGGTTGACCGCATCGGTTACCGTGCGGAACTGGTTCGCACGAGCAAGAGCGCTCTACAACTCGATCAGAAATGGTCGAACGTCGAAGCGGTCATCGATGCGGTGGGGCGATATGAGGAGGAATGCGAGGGACAGCCCACGCTGGCTGGATTTCTCGACGAAAGCGCCTTGAACCGCGAGGAGGACGAGCGGCGCAAGGACAAAAACCAACGCAGCGGCGTTACGCTCATGACCATCCATAGCGCCAAGGGGCTCGAGTTCCCGTTTGTGTTTATCTCGGGTATCGAAGAAGGCCTCCTCCCCCATGAAAAGAGCCTTAAGGACGGTGGATTGGAGGAAGAACGTCGATTGTTCTACGTGGCCCTTACCCGGGGTAAACGCCACGTGACCCTTTTCGAAACGTGCTCACGCAACCGTCGCGGCCGCGAGCGCGTGTGCACCACGAGCCGGTTTCTGAAGGAAATCCCGGAGACGTTGCTCAACCGCCGTATCCGCGCCGCGCGGGAGATGGTCGAGGAACGCGTCGCGCCGCCTCAGGTTTCCCAGTCGGCAAAGCGCCGCCGTAAGAGCAAGTAGAGGAAGAACGGTCCGCCGATAAACGACGTGATGATGCCAATGGGCGTTTCGCCAGGGAGGGCTTTGCGCGCAAAGATGTCGCACAAACACAAGAAAGCGCCTCCCGCCACGAACGACAGCGGCATCAACAGGCGGTGGCGCGAGCCCGTCAAACTGCGAACGGCATGAGGCACGATAAGACCGACAAAACCGATCGGGCCGACTTCGGACACCACCACGGCCGTCAGTAACGACCCCACGAGAAAGGTGGTGGTCTGAAGACGGCGGACATTGACGCCGCGTCCCCGGGCGATCTCGGCGCCGAAGCCGAGCTGATCGAACTTCGCCGCTTGCAGCAGCAGAATAGTCCCGCAGGGGAGCACCCCGACGGCCAACGTCAGAATCGGTTCGTAGCCGATGACGTCCACGCCGCCCATAAGCCACCGTTCCATCATGGCCAGCATGCCGGGATCGGAGAGGAACCGCACCAGCATCATACCCGCACTCGAAAGCATGCCAAGCGTGATCCCGGCCAGCAACAGCACCGACGAGGACACGTGCCGCCGTCGAACGGCCATCAGGTAGATGAGCGAGACATCCAAGAGCGCGAATACAAAGGCGAACGCCTGCACGGGCGAAAATCCCCAGAGGGCGAGGGTCACACCGAGAGAACGCATGAAAACCGTTGCCGTATAGGCGCCGAAAGCCCCCGCGCTGGCCACCCCCAGCGTATAGGGTGTAGCGAGCGGATTTCTAAGGAGGGCCTGAAACACGCATCCCGCAAGCGCGAGGCCTCCACCGGCGAGCAACGCCGCCAACGTCCTGGGTAGGCGGTGCTGAAACAGGATCGCCAGCTCGGGCGCTTCCGCGAGGGGGACGCCCGCACGCCAGTCCCGCCAGGCGGCGCCGAGGCTGATCGATTCACTGCCGATGCCGATGCTGGCAATTACGATGGCGAGCGAAGTGGCCGCGAGGGCGAGTGTGATCATGCCGCCGTGCCGCCGCCTCATGAGACCGCTCCTATGGCAGCGGCCGGTTTCGGGCAGACCAGCGGCGTACCCGTGATCGGATGTTCGGTGACTACAATCGGCGATTCGTAGGCGCCGGACAGCAGTTCCGCGGTCAGCACCTGCCTCGAAGTCCCTTGCGCCACGATGCGCGCCCGGGACGACATGAGCACCAAGCGATCGCAGAATTGCCCCGCAACGTTCAGATCGTGCGTTACTACCGCCACGCCGTAGCCGTTGCCGGCCAGTTCCCGAAGCAGGACGAAAATCTCCGCCTGATGATGAATATCGAGGGCGGCGGTCGGTTCGTCAAGCAACAACAAGTCGGGTTCCTGCGCCAGGATACTCGCTAGAAGGACGCGTTGCCGTTCGCCCCCCGACAGCGTCCCGAAATCGCGATTTCGCAGGTCCGCGGTTTGTGTCTCGCGCATGCACCGGAGCGCGACATTGCGGTCGTGCGCGGACGGCGCCCCCAACGGTCCGAGCCGGGGATACCGCCCCATCAGCACCACCTCGAAGGCACTCAGGGCGAAAGCAGGGGTGACCGTCTGCGGCAAGAAGGCCAGAATGTTGGCGCGGTCGCGGCTGCTGATAGTGCGCAGCGGCCGATCGTCGAGCAGAACGTGGCCCTTATCGGGACGCAGGAATCCGCAGAGGACACGCAGGAAGGTGCTTTTGCCCGAACCGTTGGGGCCGATAATGCCCACCACTTCGCCGCCGCTAACCCCTACGTCGACGTCCGCGAGCACAGGCGCTTCAGGCACATAGGCGAACGACACGGATTGTGATTCAAGGCGTCTGCCCATGATTTCCCTGCTTGATTATAAGACCCGGATACAACAGCGAGGCGATTTTTGCCGCGATCTCCGGCACGCGTGGACCGGGACGCAACGCATGAAATTCGGTGATGATATAAATGCAGCCATTCTGAACGGCCGGCAGCGCACAGACATAGCACTAATCAAAGCAGAGCTAAGAGTGCATCTCAATGATAGGGTAGCGGATAGTGATGATCTTGCAATTGGTATGTACTATTCTTCAAATAGCACTTGGAACGAGACAGACATCACTTGGAATAATCAACCGGATTTTGCAGCATCACCAACAACAG
>JAWODE010000653.1:0-14607 GCA_046483455.1 Candidatus Hydrogenedentota bacterium
ACAGTTTTCGCCCGCGGGTCAAACACAAAGAACAAGGAACATGAGGTGAGGCCATACACCAGCCCGGCCTCGGATACTTCCACCGCCTTAATTTCGGGTGCATCGGGAAGCGGCTCTGTCGAATACACGACCTTTCGGGACACGGGCTCGACGAACACAAGTTTTGCGACGCTTGCGACGGCCTCCGCTCCGCCTGGCGCGTCAGTGCTTGTTCCGCCTACGAGCGCCCCGTCCGGCATGCGGGCCAGCGTGATAATGCTGTGTCCCGGCAATAGATCAGCGTTCTCCACAAGGACAAAGTCGCTGGTCTCGACGTTGTAGAATCCCATGCCGCCGCCGACCATGCCATAGCCGGGAAAACCACTGTACACGACCTCGGCGCGGTTCGGTAGATCCATGATCGCTCGTGGACGGTGAATGGGCTCGGTGCGATCGACCAGCAATAACGGATTGGCATAAGCATTCCCCGTATCGCGCCAAGGTTTGGAGGGATCATAACGGTAGAAATAACCGCCGCTGTAAGCCGCGGCATAGACCATGCCTTGGTACGCGGTCATGGCGCAGAAATTGCCACCCCCCACTTTCTTCAATCCGCCCAGATTCGTGAGCGCGCCGCTATCTGTCTCGCACATGAACAACCGGAAAGGATGCGAGGTCGAGCCGTAGACTTTTCCATCCGGCCCGGGCGCCATGCTGGTGATGGTGGCCCCGGCGGACTCGTATGCAAAACTGCGCGTTAACGGCTCCTCGCCCGGAAACTCCACAGTAAACGTCTTGTCGGGTACGTCAAAATGCTGCAACGCCCCGCCTCCGGGAAACTCAGACCGAATTTGCGACCAGTAGATGGAGGGAAGATTGGCTTTCGGTGTGGGTTCAGCCACAGCATAGGCCTCGCCTTCGCGCAAGACCCTCCAAGGCGTACCCGGAAGCACACCGTATGCCGCTCCATCCGTGCCTTTCATGACCTTCCCCGTGCCGCTGGGGCGTTCGGCATCATCGACCACCTGCACGCGCTTCGCATCAGCGGGATTAAACGCAACAATATTGGCGCGGACCGTTCCCAGACCGACGTATACCCACCCGTCATCGCCAATGGCCATGCTGGTGGGGTATTTTTCCTTCTCGTCGAGGCGGCAGCAGTGAACAATCTCTTCGGACCCTGGCACGTAGGCAAGGAGATGAGAATCAGGATACGTAGCGAAATAGATTGTGCCGTCGCCGGCTTCGGCAAACGACATGGCGGTGCCCCGGCCCGCATCTCGGGCGAACGTCCATGTGCGCCTGTCGAGGTCGAACTCGGAGAAAACGCCGTTAAAGGTCACGTAAACACGCGCCTTCGAAGAAACCATCCAAGCGTAAATCGTTCCCGTCGTGGTCTCCCCGCGCGGATGCCAATACTGCTCACACGTCCCTGTCCGAGCGTCGATCACTAACAATGAGGTGCGCGACCCGCCGCGCATGGTATCCATAACCATGGCGAGAAGAAGGGGTGTGCCCTGGGCATCGCGATAGGCAATGACGCCCCGGCTTTCCGAAACCCTGGCCGCGATCCCGTGGTCTACGAAATTCACAGCGGTCGCTTGTTCTTTCGAGGCAGATGAAAAAAGCATAACTCCAATGGCCAGTATTTGAACCATGAGACTTCCTTTGTGTTGCCGTTTGAGAGGGCGCGTCACGCCCCCGGATTAATGGCGGGAGCGGTGCGCTGATTCTGGTTGATGTACGGGCTATAAATGCGCGACTCGGAGAGGGTGTCGATTTTCTCGACGACATCCTCCGGCAGTGCCTGGCCGATGATCTCGTAGATTTGCGAGAAATGCTCGGGGCGCGACCCTCCCAGGATAACCGTGGTGACATGGGACTTGGCGAGAAGCCAAAGAATCGCAAGCTGGTTCAGTTGCAGGCCTTGTTCCGCCGCGATGGTCTTTAATCCTTCCATGATTGTGTTAACCGTTTCGTTTTCGAGATAGCGCTCGACATACCGCATGGCCGTGGCGCGCGAACCCTCAGGGATGCCTTTGCCGGTATGGTATTTGCCCGTGAGGATGCCGCTGGAAAGCGGGCTATAACACATGAGCGCCATGTTGAACTTGCGCACAAATTCCACCGCGTCGAACTCGAGTTGGCGGTCCAGGATGCTATAGCTTGCCTGGTAGGACACAATGGGAACATAGCCGCGCCCTTTCGCCTCCCCCAGCATATGCGCCATTTGCCAGGCGTAGTGATTCGCCACTCCCACGTAGCGCGCCTTGCCTTGCCTGACGATGGTGTCGAGCGTAGCGAGGGTTTCATCGATCGGCGTGTCGGGATCGGGGTGGTGAAGCTGGTAAAGATCGACGTAATCGGTCTTGAGCAGACGCAGGCTGCGGTCGAGCGAATTGAGAATGTTCGTGCAACTATTTCGCGCAACCCTGCCGTCGCGACAAAATCGGCGATAGACTTTTGTAGCCAGAAAAACATGCTCGCGTTTCTCGGGCGCCAAAAGTTCGCCCAGAATTTCCTCGCTGTCGCCATAGCTGTCGGCGGTGTCGATAAGGTTAATCCCGTTGTCCAACGCTTCATCCACGACACGGGCACATTCGGCGCGGTCGAGCTTTCCCCCAAACGTCATGGCCCCCAGACTCAGCCGCGAGGCCTCCATCCCCGTATTTCCAAACCGTGAGTAATCCATGCCGATTCTCCTTCGCGTCGTTGCCTGTAATTCGGCCGGAACGGAGGTCAATCGATCGTGACCGGTTGGCCCGTTCGCACCGATTCCTCGATGGCGCAAATGGCCTTAGTGACCTGGAGTCCGTCGTGGCCCGTGACGAGCAATTCTTTGTCGTCGCGGGCGCATTCGGCAAAATGGCGAATACTCTCCGCCGCAAACCCCATCTGGCGGCCATACACGGTGGGCATTACCAGGATGTCGGGATACATAGCCTCGGTTTCGGTATATTTCTCGAGCGTGCGATTGTGAGAAGCGTCCATGTAAAGGGCGCCGTTACTGCCCACCACCTGGCATTTCAAATCGATGATGTTGGGATGAGAATTGGGCAGAATCCACGAATTCTCGAGCTGGGCCGTCGCCCCTGACCGGAAATGGAGCGTCGCCTGATAATAGTCCGGCGTGTCAATGCCCATGCCTTCGAGGACTTCCGACCGGGCCACGGCATACACGCGCGCGACCTCGTCATCAAGCAGCCATCGGACCGTGTCAATACTATGGCTGCCGATAAACCACATGACCGTGGACTGAGCCGCCCACGACAGCATTTCCGTCGGCACGAAAATGCGATCGTTAAGGCGGTAGTAGACGTGTTGCGGAACACCGATTTCGCCCTTTTCGATAGCCCGGCGCGCCTTGTACATAGGGGGACTCCACCGCGCGTGGAAATCGACCATCAGCTTGGCCCCTGTTTCAGCGGCGGCGGCCACGATGGCCTCGCACTCCGACACCGTCATCGCGAGGGGTTTCTCGCAGAGGATATGCTTGCCTGTTTCGGCGGCAGCCAGGGCGATTTCAGCATGGGCAAAATCCGGCGTTACGATGGAAACGGCCTGGATAGCATCCTCAGCCAGAAGGTCGCGGTAATCGATATAGGCTTTCGCGCCGGCCTCTTTCGCCAGCTTTTCCGCCCGTTCGGCAACGATATCCGCCACGCCGGCGACTTTGACTCCCTCGATGCCGCCGTAGGTGCGTGTGTGGACTGTTCCCCACGTTCCGGTTCCGATAATGCCTACGCCAAGTGTGCTCATGAAAGACTCTCCCCCGTACTTACGGTCCGCTGTGTGGAGTGTAATGACGCCCCCAAAAGAGTGCAAATTGCTGAATTAATCGTGACTGCATTTGGGGCAAAACAGGCAGACAAACGCGGAATTTGCCGCAGACTATCGCTCGAACCGGCAGACGGTCTCGACGTGCCACGTGTTTGGAAACATATCAACCACGACGGTGCGTGCCACATGCCAGCCGGCCTTGCAAAACACGGCTGCGTCACGCGCTTGCGTCGCGGCATCGCACGATACATAAACAATGGCGTCCGCACGGGCTTGAGCGAGCTGCGAAGCAATGGCTTTCGCACCCGAACGCGGAGGATCGAGCAGGATGACTCCCCACTCGGAGCGGTCCATGGCGTTAACGAAATCCCCCTCGTCACCGGCCTGATAGGCCCCCGGACCCACGGCATCCGCGACGCCAACGGCTGCCTCTTCGCGGTCCATACCGAGTACTTCGACGCCTTCGTGAGCCAACCCCAGCGACAGGTTACCGTTACCGCAATACAGGTCGAGCAAGCTCGCAGGCCGGCCCACGAGGGACTGGACCACCTCGAGGAGCACCCGGTTCAGCAACAGGCTGGATTGTGAAAACGCGCCGTTCACCACGGGGATGCCGTCAAACATGAAGCCGTGCCGCGCGTCGTTCTCACGCCCCCAATCATACTGCGGAAACAGGCGTTCGAGCGACTCGCTCGGACGCCGCGTCCATACCAGCACGTCCTCGCCTTCGGGATTGACGGTGACATCCACGGATTGCGCCGGCCGCGCTTCGCGGATTTGTCCGAGGACTCCATTAAGTTTCTCGTGGCACAAGGGACACGACGCGATGTCTACGACGTTGTGTGAACCGCGCTCGTAGAATCCCACCGCCCCATGCTTTTCGTGGAATTCGGCCCGGGTGCGGTAACCCAGATACAGGTCCGGGTCGTCAGCCCACTCGGGGTCAACCCTCAGCTTGCCGATCCGTTGAAAGCAGTCCCGAACGATCTGGCATTTCCACTCGGCCTGGGCGGGATACTCGAACGAAAGCCACTGGCATCCACCGCAGGTTCCGAAGACAGAGCACCCAGCTTCCACCCGGTGGGGCGACGGCTCCACGATATCCGTGATAACGGCCCACAACACGCCTTTGCTCCTGCGCACAATGTCGACGGCCACTACGTCGCCGGGCAGGGCATATTCGACAAAGCATACCTGACCTTCGATACGGCCCACGCCATGCCCGCCATGGGCCATACCGGTGATTTTAACAGTAGGATTCATGAGACTCCTGAGAATGCCTTTCCATGTCGGCGCCGCCCGGGAGCGTCACACTTTTGTGGCCTTGGCGGCCTGTTCGGAGAAATCAATGACAATGCGCGGCGTTTGCGCCTGAAATATCCGGTACTTTACACCGACCATATCAAACATGCGGCGCGCTGATTTGTTGCTGTCCGTATCCCGGTACTTGTCCGACAGATAAATGACTTCGCGGAGACCGCTCTGAATGATCAGCTTCGCACACTCGTTGCACGGAAACAAGGTCACATACAAGCGGCACCCCGACGTATCCGCGATATTTGTGTTTAGAATAGCGTTCAATTCCGCATGACATACATACGGATATTTTGTATCGAGTGCACTGTCGGCCTCACGGGCCCACGGCAACTCATCGTCGCTACAACCAATCGGGAAGCCATTGTAACCGATACCGACAATTTTGTTGTTTTCATCAACGACGCATGCGCCCACCTGCGAATTAGGGTCCTTGCTCCGCTGGGCCGAAAGAATCGCCAATCCCATGAAATAGTCGTCCCAACTGAGATAATCCTTGCGCTTTTCCGTCATGTTCAGGCTCCCCTGAGGTCCTATCTTCGCCATTCCGCATAATTGAAAAGCGAGTATACCACAGCGGAACCGCGTGCGTTTATTGACCCTCTCAGCCCCCGTATGCTACCATTTCGCTCTACAAGGGGCGACTAGCTCAGGCGGTTAGAGCGCCGTCTTCACACGGCGGAGGTCACTGGTTCGAGTCCAGTGTCGCCCACCATAAAGCATGCAACGCCGGAGAAGCGAATGCCTCCGGCTTTTTCTTTTTTGCCTCCATTGTCTTGAGGATTTCTCAGTTCAATCATTATGCTTGGGCGGGAAGTTCAGGCACACGTCAGGGAGGCAGGTATGACCGCCGCAACAGTTACGCGATCGGACATTGCCGGGGGATTTCGCGAATTGGGCATTCGTCCGGGCGATGCAATTCTGGTGCACAGTTCGCTGAGCAGCTTCGGGCACGTCGACGGGGGCCCGGATGCGGTGATCGACGGGATGCTGGGCGCGCTTGGGCCGAAAGGAACGCTCGTCGTGCCGACACTCACCGGAAACCCCGAGCTTTCGCCGGAGAATCCGCCCCATGTCGATCTTCGCACGGCCCCGTGTTGGGTGGGCCGGATTCCTGAGACGGCGCGGCAGCGTCCCCAAGCCGTGCGGAGCGTGCACCCGACGCATTCCTGTGCCGCCATTGGGAAACGGGCGGAGGAATTAACACGGGACCATTACCTCTCCCCCACGCCCTGCGGGACCACCTCGCCGTATTTTCGCTTGGCGTTGGCGGGCGGGACGATCGTGATGATCGGGTGCGATTTGAGCACCTGCACGACCTGCCATACCGTCGAGGAACTCGCCAATGTTGACTTCCATCTCCAGCGGCGCGTGGCCTATGGATCGTGCATCGACCGGAGCGGTGATCGGATCGAGACACCCTGCCGGTTGCATAGCTACGACGGTCCCGCCCGCGATTATCCCGCGCTCGAGCCGATTCTTCTCGAAAAAGGCCTCATGCGTAAGGGGTGCATCGGCGAAGCGGAAATCCGCGTCATGAATTCCATGGGTTTGATCGAAACCGCCCTCGACCGCCTCCGCTTCGATCCCTACTATCTCACTGTCGAAAAAAGCCGCAAAAAACCATGGGTGTTTCCCGAAAATGCGTTGGGGATGGCATGAAAAACCAGGGCCTGTGGACCTGTTGAACAAGACCTTAAACCATTGGGATTGAGCCAAAAGCGGGGACTGACCACGCGGGCGCCAGTGGTCCCACACCGGAAAGACAATGGCGGGTTCGAAAACCCACCCCCCCGTTGGAGAATGTCTTTGTGGGCAGCCTCCGGCAACGGAGGACGGGTAGTCCTACCCGTCATTCAGATCGCCGCGGACGCACACGTCCGCGCGCCTTGTCATGATGACCGGCGAGGGCGCCGGTCCCACACCGGAGGGAACCGAGTTCTCGAGGCCGAGCCCGGTTTGATCGGTGAACCGAGGGGATAGTTCCAGTTTTGCGCTCAAGGCAAATAGCTCAAGGTCTCTTTCAATAATGGGCTATTTTCGAGCTTTTCTTGATGCCGCTCAGCTACTGGGAATTGGAGGCGGGGGTGCTGTTGCCTTTGTTGCGGCTGTTCCATTGCCGCGAGGTGGCGCGGCCTGCACTTCGACGGTATCATTGGCGACGGCGCGCACGACGTAGGCGTATCCCCCCCGTGAAAGCCCTTGCCCACGGGTAATGGCCTGAAAAGTCACGGGCTCCTCATCCTCATTGGCAACAAAGCGTAAAGTAATGGCGCCCGAGCCAATGCCACCGCCAGGAATGGTAATGGTGATGGGAGCGACGCGCCCGACAGCGTCGAGGGGCGTCCACTGTCGTTTATTCGCCTCGCGTGCTTCACGCCGGTGGGCCAGCCAAATATCGAGAGCAAAGGTGATGCCCCCGGCAATAAGCGCCAGGGACTTGACGTGTACCGGGGGCAATAGAAAAGTCAGCCCCAATCCAACCAAGCCAAACACCGTCAGAGTCACGACAATCGTGCGGAACGAAATACCTTCAACAAAACTGTGAACATCGCGATGCTGGCGGTGATGTACGGCATCGATGACATCCCCTACGTTAAAAGCAAAGAAACGTTTCTTGCGCTTTGTGGTCAGTTCTTCTCCAATCACCAGTAAAGACATCATGCTGCCAATGAAACTCAAGACAACGAATAATGGTACCCAGTCACCACCCATAAGTAACCCTTTCCGTATACCAATTACATGCCGCGCCACAAAGTAGCGGAGACATTAATTTTGGAGGTATCCGCACTCCGCAATCGCGGCCTGCCGATACGAAATTTAAAGAGGAAACCATCCTCTCTAACCTGATACAAGTCACCATCTCCTATTAATTCCCCACAAACGCCGGAAGTTCCATCCATGTTTCCGGGGATTTCTTGTGGGAATCTCGAGAAGGAGCAGGTGTGCGGTCCTACAACGGCCGCATTTCACGGAGTGGTGCGGTTATCTACGCTACAGAGGCCCGACGGTTGGAGATATGGCTGGCTTCCTGGCGGAGCTTCACATACGCTTGGGAGGCGCATTCGGGACAATAACCGTGACTAATATGCTCGGAGGGCAGAAAGTGTCCGCGAGGCATACGCCAGCTCTGGTCGATGCGAATCTTTTTGCAGACACAACACTGTACAATCATTTATCTTACCTCGCTCGATGGCCGCTTTTCCTTTGCGACTGGCGGTATTTGTGGAGCATTTCCCATGCCACAGACCGGCCGTTTGGCTCGCAATACCCTCTTAAACCGTGAAGGATAAAGCGGTTTGGCCAATTCGCTCTTTCCGCCCGGCCGCTGGCTTTCATAGCTGGCACAGCTTCGAGCCAGGAAAAAGATTCCGGTCAACTGTCAGAAAAACGGCACTCACAGACGTTTCATACAAGGAATGTTCGATTTCGGGCAGCGTATGAAGCGTACAATACAGTACTTGCGGCACTCAGCGCTTGAAACCCGACCCGCATTCAGAGTATACAACGTCTAGAGAAATGCATCGTCCGAGGGGCGTTTATTCTTTTATGATCAAATTGACCGGCATCACGAAATACTACGGGCAGATTCCTGCCGTCGAAGACGTCTCGTTCTCCGTAGAGGCGGGCGAAATCATCGGCTTCTTAGGTCCCAATGGAGCGGGCAAGACAACGACCCTGCGCATTTTGACGGGGGTCACGTGGGCTTCGCGGGGATCGGCAAAGATCGCAGGGCACGATATTAATGACGACCCCATCGCGGTGAAGCGGCGGGTGGGATACCTCCCCGAAAACGTACCGCTATACCACGAGATGGTCGTGCGCAAATTCCTGGGCTATGTAGCCGAAATAAAAGGCCTTACCGGCAAAAAACGCACCCATGAAGTGTCCCGCGTGATGGAACGGTGTGGCCTCAATCACATGGCGGCGCGGACCATTGGCAACCTCTCTAAAGGCTATCGCCAGCGTGTCGGGCTGGCCCAGGCGCTCATCGGCAATCCCCCCGTACTTATTTTTGACGAACCGACCGTGGGACTGGACCCCCGCCAAGTCATCGAGATTCGCGAGATGATTAAATCGTTGGCCGAAGAGCATACGGTCCTGCTCAGTACGCATATTCTCCCAGAGGTGGCCATGGTGTGCGAACGGGTGGTGATCATCAATCAGGGCCGTATTGTGGCGGAAGACAGCATGGCGAACCTCGCCGGAGCAAGTGGCGACAAGCGGATTTTCGACGCCGACATCCTGGGCGACGAAACCGCCATTCGAATCACCCTGGCGGAAGTGCCCGGCGTACGCGACGTTGCCGTCGAGTCCAAAGGCCGTTACCGTATCACCACGGCCCCGGACGAGCGCATGGGCGTGTTGCTCACAGCGGCACTGGTGCGCGCGAACCACGGCGTCGAAAACCTTCGCGAACGCACCCGCACCCTCGAGGACGTTTTTATTGAGGCCATCGGGGCCGACGAGGGAGACGCCGCATGAGAAATACGTGGGCGGTCTGCAAGCGCGAATTTCTCAGCTATTTCATCACGCCGGTGGGCTATGTGGTGGTGGGGGTATTCGCGTTGATATCCGGTCTCGGATTCGCGGCCTCGTTCATCGGCTACGCTCGCGCGACGCAGACGCCGTCAGCGTATGGTTACATGGGCGTACCGGACTTCGAGGAAACGCTGCTGAGCCCGTTCCTTGTATTCTGCGGATTGCTCATTATGTTTATCGGTCCGTTGGTGACCATGCGGTTGCTGGCGGAGGAGAAAAACCGGGGAACCGCCGAATTGCTCCTCACCTACCCCCTGCGAAATTGCGAGATCGTTTTCGGAAAATATGCCGCGGCTCTAGGCATGCTGCTGGTTATGATGGTGGTAGTGTCCATTCAAATGGGGGTCGTCTGGTATTTCGTGCCGTATGTCGAAGTGGCTGTCCTGGGATTCGGCGTGGCGACGGTATTTCTTATGGGCGGCGCCTTTCTGAGCATGGGCTTGTTTGTCTCGTCCATCACCCGCAATCAGATAACGGCCGGGACAGCGACGTTCGGCCTATGGTTTGTGTCCTACGTGCTGGGTTCTCTGAGCAGAGACCTGCCTGATGCGATCTCCCTGCCCGAGAACTGGCCGTCGTGGGGCCAAGCAGTAGCCGATTTCTGGTACGGCGTGTTCAGGGCTATTGCGACCGAGTTACCTCTCGACGTGCACGCGCAGGAGATGGCCCGGGGCGTATTTCAGCCCGAAGACATCGTCTATTATGTCCTGTTCTCCGCCTTTTGGCTGTTCTTGACGTTCCGGGTCCTCGAAACGCGGTTATGGAGGGCCTGAGCCGGTGAAAAATGTGCGCTTCATTATCGGTATTCTCGCGCTAGCCGGCTTGGCTGTCGGGCTGAACGTGGTGGTGTTCACGCGGGACCCCTTCTCCTTTGCCGTCTTGCTTCCCCTGTGCCTCGGATTACTCTGTGCATTGGGGTGGATTGTCATTGGCGTCAGTCGCATGGTCGAGTCTTTCGAACGTGGCAAGACGGTGAGCACCGTGAGCACCCTTGTGGCTTCCCTTGCGTTTCTCGGCATCTGCATTGTGCTTTACGCCTTTGTGAAACATGCCGGCTACTCGTGGGACTTGACGCGCGAGGGCCGCAAACCCCTGTCCCAACAGACCGTGCAATTGCTGCGCGGACTCGACAAAGAAGTGGCGGTATTTGGGGCGTTCATCAAGGCGGGCGATCGCGATATCCAGATTCGCCGCGAAAAAGCCCGGCGTTTTCTCGAGCGTTGCCAGCGGTATACCTCGAACTTAAACATCGAGTTTTTCGACCCAGAACAAGACGTGGTCAAAGTGGAGAGTCTTGGGCTTACCGACCTCTCACCGCAAGGCGCGGTGGTCCTCAAGTGCGGCACGCGCCAACGGGTCATCAACTTTTCGGATGTCAACGACCGGCTCGAAGAGGGCGCCTTCACACAATCCTTGATTTACGTAGCGCGGGATTCGCAACCAAAGCTGTATTTCCTGTCGGGCCACGAAGAACCTTCGTTGGCCGGCATGTCGGAACTCACGAAACGTCTTGAAGAGGAATCTTACATCGTCGAGGAGTTCACGCTGAACGTGCTCGACCCTCAAATTCCGTCCGACTGCAGCGTGCTGGTTATCAACGGCCCGAAGGGAGACCTGCAACTACCCGAGGTAAGGGCGATTCAAGACTATCTGCGGCGTGGCGGACGGATGCTCGTCCTCCTCGAACCCTGGCGGGTCGTCTCAAAAGGGGTCGAACATTTTCTTCCCATGCTGCGCCAGGATTATGGCATCGACATCGGCACGGATATCATTTTGTCGCGGGCGCAATCCACCCAGGAGATGGTCCTAGTGGTGTTCACGCCGGATTATGGCATGATTGGCGTAGAAGCGCCCGATATTCCTCGCCGCGGGTCGTACAACGAGTCGCATATCATCACCCGCGGGTTCGATCAAAACATGATGTTCTCCCTCTCGCGCAGCGTCAACCTGGTCTCCGACATGCCGGAAGGCGTGGCAGGTGAAACCCTGCTGTTCACACTGCCGGGCACGTGGGCCGAGACGAATCTTAACATGCTGTTCGATGAGAAGAAGGCCCATCCTGACGAAGAAGATATGAAGGGCCCCTTCGGAGTGGCCGTGGCTGTAACCGCGAATACAGACATTCAAGTGGCGGACACCGAGCGCACCCGCGACGCACGCATCGTCGCGGTAGGCGACCAGGATTTCGTCTCCAACGATGGTATCCGCGTGGTTGGCCATTGGAACTTCATTCTCAACAGCCTGGCATGGTTGACCGAAAACGAGGAACTCGTTGGAGTACGCCCCGCGCGCAAGGAAGACCCGCCGCTGCAGCTCACGGAGAACCAGGAACGCGCAATCGCGTGGATTACGGTTCTGGGAGCGTTTCAGACGATCGTGGTCCTTGGCATCATCACCTTTGCGCTACGGAGAAAGTATCAATGAGTTATCGGGCCGCCATAGCGCTGGTCGTGATGTTCGCGGTATTGTGCGGCGGCTACTGGCTGATGCTCCGGCACGAAGAAAGGAGCCGCCAGGCTGAGTTCGATGCCGGGCTTCTTTTCGATTTCAAACCCGAGAACCTTCGCCGCGTGTCCATTCAAGTCGAAGACCGTAGTCCGACTGTCGGCGTGACGGAAGGCAACGGCCGCTGGCGCATTGTCGCGCCGCATGAACTCGATGCGCAAAACGAGGTGTGGGCCAAAGTCGTCGCGAACCTCGCCGAACTACGCCGGGAACGCATTATCGAAGAATCCGCCCGCGACCTCGCTTCCTATGAACTCGACGACCCACGGCTCCAAGTGGAATTCAGCACAGCGGACGGCGAGTCGCACCGAATCGTTTTCGGCAAAATTGGGCCCATGCAAATCAACCGCTATGCTCAGGTTGACGGGGGGCCGGTCATTCTCACACCCGACACCCAATACGCTCAATTGAACCGTCCGTTGCTCGAGCTGCGGCAGCGCTACGTCTTCGACGTAGGTCCGGAGGGCATCACACGCATCGAACTTGCCCGAATTCGCCAACCCGACCCGGAGACCCCAAAACCCGAAGGGGCCTATCCTATCGAGGAAATGGGCGAAGTTGTTATCGAGCAGGTAGCCGAAGGCGAATGGCGCATGCTCGAACCGTTCGAGGCAAACGCAAATACCCAGTTGGTGCAGGGCTTGGTCAAACAACTCCAATTCGCCGTAGGACACGAATACATCGACACGCCTGAAAACCTCGATGATTTTTTCCTGAATCCTCCGGGCGCCCGCATCACCATTTACTCGGGAGAAGACGGCGAGCCACAAACCTTGTACCTGGGCGGTGGGACGCGTACAGGCGAAAAACGCATGATGTTCGCGAAGCGTGGCGATGCGCCGACCGTATTCCAGGTCGACGGCGCGATATACGGCTATTTCCCAAAGACACCCGACGCGTACCGTGAGAACCGTCTACTCTCGCGCAGCGCCTTGAATCTCGAACGCATCGACTACCAAGCCGGCGACGTCAGCTTAACCCTCGAAAAGGGCGACGATAAGCGTTGGCGTCTTGTGGAGCCTGTCAAGGAACCCGCTGACCAGGCGATGGTCTCGGGTTTTATTTCGACCTTGCTCAAAATGCGCGGAGAATCCTTCCCCCCTATTAGCATGTCCGAAGCAGGGCTCGCCGATCCTCCAATCATGCTAAAACTGGGCTTCGAAAACGACAATGCCCCGGTGCTTATCCGCATTGGCAAACCTACCGAAGACGGGGAAATGCACTACGCTACCCTCGACACGGGTGTCATCACGCTTGTGCCTGCGGCACATGTCCGGGCCATTACGCGCGAGCTGTTCGATTTCCGCGAGAAACGCATCTTCGAAGTCCAACCCCAGCACATTAAGCGCATCTCTATGCGCTTCGAGGATGTAGACTACGTATTCGCCAAAGACCGCCGCTGGACCGTCGAGCAGCCGCCGGAGAAAATCTGGGACAGCCAGGACGACGCCCGGGCGCTTGTCGAGGCCGTGGCGCGGGTCGATGCTTCCGGCGTGGCTGAGGCTTCGGCCCCTGATGACCTGGCGCCGTACGGGCTGGACACTCCTCTCATGGTGCTTACCATCGAAATGGCAAACGAACAAGGAGCAACCGCGACGGAGGGTCCCTTGCGAATCGGCGCTCCCGTACCCGACCAATCCTACCTGCGATTTGCGACCGTCGAAGGCCGTTCCGAGATCTTCCACGTCAATCAATCGATCATCGATAAAGTCCGCGAAGCGTTGGAAGGCGTCCGCGACCGATAGGCCGACCACTTCACGTCGGCCGTGCCCTCGAGTGTCTTCTAATACCCCTGACAGGGTAATTCGCCTTGACCGCCCTCACTCATTGCTCCAGAGTTGGAAGGCCATGTCGGAAGCCTCATCATGCCAGTCTTCGCCCCAGGTGTCGCGGATCACGCAGAAGGTATTGCCCTCGGTAGCCGACCCGTTCGTACACCATATCCACGTGCCTGTGTCGTTTACGATCGAGAGATAGTAGGTGGTATCGGGCTCCAACTCCCATTCTTCTACGTCGCAAATATACTCATAAATTGTCAGGTCCCGAATGCCCGGGTCAATAATGCCGGTAGTGGCCGTTCTATCGGCGAGGTCCTCCGCCCGGTATTCCCAGAACCCGTGGGGTTCCGGCATATCCGTCCCGTTGTCCCGATAGATGGTGAGCAGGAAGTCATCGGTCACGGGCGTATTGTCCCCATAAGCGCCCCACCATCTCACTTGGGTAATCGTCGAATTCTCCCCGGTAAGCCTGAAATCGTCTCCTACTTGCTGCTCGCCTCCGAAGAAAACCGAGGTATCCGTTTTACTGTAGAAACCGTACGTCCCGTATGTCCCTTGATTGAAAATAAGCCGCAGCGCAGGCACACGCCACGGGCAACCAACGACGAAAACCACAACACCCAATAACAACCCTATCGTAAGACAGACCCTGGTGCGCATGACGCTTCCCTCCCTCTCCGGGAACACCGCCTTTCTTGAGCGGTGGTAC
>JAWODE010000664.1:0-4939 GCA_046483455.1 Candidatus Hydrogenedentota bacterium
CCCCTTTGCCGGGTGCGTGCTGGCACTGAACCTGCAGACCAATGTGCCCGAGATCCCGGGACCCAACACCCTCCTTCGGGCCATGTGCTACCCCCGGTTTGGCTTCGAGGGCGCGAAAATCGCGGTTATCGGCTGCCCTCAGCCCCAATTGCGCGAGACCATGAAGACCGTCGTGAGTACCGCGGAAGATATCCCCCAGTCCGACATCGGCGGTCCCTGGGCGCTCGATGGCGAGATCAACCGGGGTTCGTATCTTTTCGACTTTGGACAATGCACCGAGAAAACGGTGGACGAGTGGATCGCACTGGTGAAGCGGCTGGGCCTGAACCAGGTGGATTTCCACACTGGCAAGTCCCTGCGCTTCGGCGACTACCGGCCTAACCCGGAGTTGTTCCCCAACGGGCGCGCGAGCGTGAAAGCCGTCATTGAAAAGTTGCACGCGGCGGGCATCGCCGCGGGGCTGCACACCTACGCGTTCTTCATTGCGAAAGATACCCCCTATGTCACGCCGATTCCCGACCCGCGACTGGGCAAAGATGCGACCTTTACCCTCTCCGAGGCCGTAACGGCGGATGCAGGCGCCGTACCCGTCGAGGAATCGGTCGAGAAGATGTCGACCACCACCGGCTTTTTCGTGCGCAACAGCGTGACGCTGCAGATAGACGACGAGTTAATCACGTACACGAGCATATCGAAAGAGCCGCCGTATGCCTTTACCGAATGCACGCGCGGCGCTTATGGGACGAAGGCGGAAGCGCACGAAAAGAGCGCGAAGGTGCATCATCTGCGCGAGTGCTTCGGGCTTTTCGCGCCGGACCCCGAGTCGACCCTGCTTGCAGAGATCGCGGCCAATACGGCCGATACTTTTAACGAGTGCGGCTTCGACATGATTTACCTCGACGCGCTGGACGGCTCAGACGTTCTAGCGGGCCGCGAGAACGCCTGGCATTTCGGGTCGAAATTCGTGTTCGAGATCGCCAACCGCCTCGAAAAACCCGCCCTCTTCGAAATGAGCACGTTTCATCACCACCTCTGGTACGTCCGGGCGCGCATGGGTGCGTGGGACCACCCGAACCGTTCCCACAAGGAGTTTATCGATATCCATGCCGCGGCCAATCTCGCGGGCGGGAAAATGTTTCTTCCCATGAACCTCGGCTGGTGGGCCGTAAAAGTCTGGACCAGTCCACGCAACGAACCCACCTTCCCCGACGATATCGAGTATCTGTTGGCCAAATGCATCGGTACGGAGGCGGGACTCAGTTTGATGGGGGTGAATCCGTCCAACGTGGATACCATCCCCGCCTACCAGCGCCTGGCCCCGATTTTCCGGCAGTACGAGGAATTACGGCACGCTCACTACTTCTCCCAAAACGTGAAAGACCAACTCAAACAACCCGGGTCCGGTTTCACCCTCCGCGAAGATGACGAGGGGAAACCCTATTTCCAACGCGTGAATTATGCAAAGCACAAAGTCTGCGACACGCACGGCATCACGAACGTGTGGTCCAGCACAAACCCGTTCAAGGAACAACCGCTCGCGTTGCGTATCGAGGCGTTGATGTCGGCTGCGTCTTATGATGCGCCCGAGGCCGTCGTGATCGAGGACTTTGCCACTCCCGCCGAGACCTTTGCGGATTTCCAGGCAAAACAGGGCGTCGAAGGAACGCTCGGGCGTACTACCGAGCATGTGAAGACCGGCGAAGCAAGCGGCGTGTTTACGGCGACGAGTTTCCATGAAGGGCGAACGGGCTCCTGGCTGAAATTCGGCAAGACGTACGGTCCTGTCCTCAATATTGCCCAACAACAGGGGCTCGGGGTGTGGATACATGGCGACGGGCAGGGGGAATTGCTGAACATCCAGATGAAAAGCCCCGCGCACATTACCCACGGCATCGGCGACCACTACGTGCTTGTCAATTTCACGGGATGGCGCTATTTCGAGCTGATCGAGCACGAAGGCGGCAGGATAAACGACTGGGGATGGCCTTACGGGGGCAACTACGCCATTTTCCGCGAGGACATCAATTACGCCAACATCGAATCTCTTTCTTTGTGGTACAACAACCTGCCGGCGAGTGAGGCCGTCACGTGCTACATCAGCCCGATCAAGGCCTTGCCACTCATCGATATCACGCTCAAGAATCCATCCATTACCATCGGTGGCGATACCATCACGTTTCCGGTTGAAATTCCGACCGGGGCCTATATGGAATTCCGCGGTGTGGACGACTGCAAGCTCTACGGCAAGAATGGTGAATTCCTGGCCGATGTCACGCCCGAGGGAGCGGTTCCGGTGCTTGCGCCTGGCGAAAACCAGGTTACCTTCACGTGCGAGGGGCCCGTGGAGCCGAATCCCCGCGCGCGGGTGACACTCATTACGCTCGGGGAAGCCATCTGAGGGAGTGTTTCGGGGGGCACACAAGACTCGGAAGCCTGCGCCTCCCGTCACCCCTGCGAAAGCAGGGGTCCAGTCCGCGTGCTGCATACAATGCTCGCCCCAAGTTCTCTGGATCCTGCTTACGCAGGAATGACGATGGGAACCGGAGCTTCTGTCCCCTCCTGAGGTACGGTAAGCCCCGCCTGGCGATGGTTGACGCGAAGAGGACGGGTGTGAACTCCTGACCGACGTGGTCATTTTCACAAGGAGCGCGGACGTATCCGTCCGCGGTGGTCTTAAGGACGGGTTGGACAACCCGTCCTCCCTTGCTTGAGCGCGGCTGGTGGCATTTTCATGGCCTATGGGTGAGCTAAAGGCTCATGGCTCGCTGCCTCGAAAAATCTTGCTGTTTGCGATCTCTGGAAAAGAAATCATGAGCAAGGATGCTCATGCTACCTCGAGGACTGCCCACAGGGGTTCGCCCCTACGTTGCGCTTGTAGCCGAGTACAGGACGAACAGGATGGCTTTCGAGAATATCTCCGCGAGGATAAGCGCCGGAATGAATCCCGCCACGGCCCGAAGACCTGACAGGTTGCAGGTTACGGCGAACGCACGGTACATCAAGGCGATTAACCAGACCAGCATCAGAATGGCCAGGATTGCCGTGATGCCAAAAAGGATGAGATCTCCCGCCAATACCCCCGCGAACGGATTGGCGCCAGGATTTGACACGGATTTCATAAGAGTCTCCACGACCCCGAGGTTGGCTTCGCGCACGGGCCGCGGGAAATGCCAGAGTGCGAAGAGGACATAGGGGAAGCGGGCAAGGGCTTGGGTGCCGAGCACATCGATCGTTCGAACCCGGCTCTTGGAAAGCAATTTGCCTGCAAGAAGGAAAAATAGCGCTGCGCTCAGCCACGCCACGAGTCCCTCGGCGAAGTACACCCACCATGGCGCGTCCGCACCTGTATGGAAATCGAGCGTACCATCGAAATGGACTTGTGCTGTTATCGCAATGAGAGCGGAGGTCACGATGACACCGAGCCCCGCAAGCAGCGCCGTGCCTCCGGCCGCGTAGTGGAATGGATCGAAGAGCCACATTACGACTGAGCGGGTTTTCGATTCCGGCAAAGCGGTCTCCGTGTTCATGGTTTATGCTCCACCGAAGCCGCATCCGACTGTTCCTGCATCGCCTCGACCTTGGCCCGGAGGGCGTCCACGCGGTTTCGTACCGTGGGATAGGACATCCGGTACATCCGCGCCAAGGTTTTGAGGTTCGCTCTCGAGAGCAGAAGATTGAGCAAGAGCGCACGCTCTTCGGGAGCTAACCGCATCAGCAAGGGCAACTCGAACTCGCCTTCAACCGACGTGTTGCATGCCTTGCAGATAAAGCCTGTTGCGGACAATGCTTCTCCGCAACTTGGGCATATTATGGGAAAACTTTCCCTCATATTTCTACATCCTTTTACGAAAAATGTAACCCTTTATTCATATATAGAAAAAAGCGCATCAATAAATCAAGCGCATTCGGCATTCGGCATTCGGCATTGGAGTGGTGGAAGACAAATGCCCTGCTTGTATGGTGAGAAGACCCGCCTTTGTGCAAGCGCTCTTGCAGTTTTGTCTCTACGCCAATCTGGGCTCTCCGCGGATGTAGAAAAATCGTGGCGGGCTATGTAGGGACACCCCCCTGGTTGCCCTTTCTGGTTCACCCTGTGGTTGCGCTCCCTGGTTGCGCATTCCGATCAGGGCGGGCACAGGGACCCGCCCCCTACCAAGGCCAGAGGATGTGTATATCCGCCGCATGTCGTGAGATTGCATTGGCTTCTGTTTCTGTGCTACGATATGCCTTCGACGAAGGGCGAGATCTGCCCTTTTTCTGTGTTAAAAGGGACCATAACAGAGACAATTATGTTCGAATCGCTGACAAAACGGCTGGAAACCGCCTTCAAGAACATTCGCGGCCAGGGAAAACTGACCGAGAAGAACATGAAGGACAGCCTCCAGGAAATCCGCCGGGCGCTGCTCGAGGCGGACGTTAACTATAAGGTTGTCAAGCAGTTCATCGCGGATGTCCAGGAGCAGGCCAGCGGGCAGAAAGTGCTCGAGAGCATCCAGCCGGGCCAGCAAATCGTCAAGATCGTTCATGATGAACTCGTGAAGATCATGGGCGGCTCGAACGAGCCCCTTAAATTGGCCGAACATCCTCCCACGCTCATCATGATGGTGGGTCTGCAGGGTCAAGGGAAAACGACGACCGCCGGCAAGCTCGCCCTGCACCTTAAGAAGAAAGGCCATAAACCGCTCCTCGTGGGGGCGGATGTCTACAGGCCCGCGGCTATCAAGCAGTTGGAGGTCGTGGCCGAGCAAGCGGGCGTCGAAAGTTTCAGTTTGGGTGAGCAGGCCGATCCGGGCTGGAATCTTGTTTTTACCCAGTATAATTATACTGAAGCAGGAGAGTATAAAGAACTGCCTAATAAAAATATTGATACCGGAATGGGACTGGAGAGAGTTGCTTCCATCCTGCAGGAGACTGAAACCAACTTTGAAACAGATTTGAT
>JAWODE010000689.1:0-2876 GCA_046483455.1 Candidatus Hydrogenedentota bacterium
GACCGGATGCGCTGGTAGTGGCTGTTGCCAACCACATTCCCGCCAGCAAGCCCGAGACCCCTCGAATCAAACCCGCGCACAATGTAACTGTCTCGGTGGCGCTGCCAAAATACCTCCCGCATGTAGCCGCATTTGAAGTTACTGAGGATGCCCTTCGCCCTGTATCCTGCACGATACAGGACAGCACTGCATTCCTCGACATCGAGAAGATCGTGTCGGGGAAAATCTTCCTGCTTCGCCGGGCCTCCTCTTAACTTCTGGAGTCTTTAGCCCCACAAATTTGCACAAAGCAAACCACGTCTTATTGGCCTTCTTGGTGACCTCGCCACTCGGGCAATTTCTTGGGCACCGAAAGCTGGGCAGTTCCCGTGCTTTTCCTGAAAGAATGTTAAAGCTACAAAAAACTCTTGCATAATTCCGGATATGTGGTGTATAAGAATATGGAATCTGGGAACCGTGCCCGTATGTACCGCATAGCCGATAAATGGGATCAAATGACGGGGGAATCATTAGTCTTTATTAGAATTCATATTCTATTCTAGGCCGTGTGTCCTTAGTCAGTGTCAAAGGCGGGATAAGGTGTTTGCGAACCAACTTTTTTTGTATCAATGCATTAGGGGTCATCCGTGGGGGAAATCATGGCGTCCAGTCAGGGTATTTCTGTAGAGGTAACGCTTGTAAACTTCGGCACCCTTTCAGCGGGAAAGACTGCTGTTTTTCAGGACGCCTCCAAAGATAGCGCCTGATAGCATCATCGGGGGTAAGACTACGCATGGATAATTTGCCATGAATCAGACTTCGGAAAAGAAGGCGTTCGATTTCCAGGTTCGCATCAGTGACGACCGGCTTGCCGTCGTATTCGATGGGGTGGTTCCCGGGGATGACAAGGAGGAATTCGCCGAGGCTCTGGTCGAGCAACTTCGTACCCTCAAAGTGGCCGATATCCCAGAGAAATCTGCGTTGCTGGAGCTCTTGTCGAATGCCCCTGTCGATGAGGGCGGGCGCATCACGAATTTGGCATTGATTGCGGGCAAAGCGCCCATCCCTCCGAAAGATGGCCGTATCGAATGGGCACGGGATTTCTTCAGTTCCGATTTTGTCATTGATGAAAAGACGGGGGCGATCGACTATCGGGAACATACCGGTGACCCGTCCGTTGTAGAAGACGAATTTATTGCGCGGATTCATCCCCCTGAGGATGGGGAAGACGGCCGGGATGTCTTGGGCAAGCGCCTTTCCGCGGGCAAAGGGAAACCTGTGCGCATCCGCTTGCTGGCCAACGTAAAGTCCAGCGAGGACGGTAGCGAATTGTTCGCGAAAAAACGGGGACGGCTGCGCTACGTGAAACATACGCTCAGTGTGGACCCGGTATATGTGATTGAAGGCGATGTAGGGCTCGAGTCGGGGAACATTGAACATTCCGGAGCGCTTTTCGTAGAAGGCGATGTTCAGGTGGGCTCGCATATCCGGGCGGACGGGGATGTCGAGATAGCAGGAATCGTCGAGAGCGCCGATATCGAGGCGGGTGGCAACCTGATTGTCCGGCGGGGCATTACCGGCGGCGAAGGACATCAGATTAAGATAGGCGGACGTGTGCGCGTACGTTTCCTTGTCGAGACCGAGATTCATGCGGGCGACGACGTGGTTGTCGAAAGCGAAATGGTGAATTCCAATGTCATCACCCGGGGTTCATTCATCATGCCTGGCGGCCGGCTTGTCGGAGGAAGCGTCACGGCGCAAGGCAACATACACGTACGGCAGGCAGGCAGCGAGGGCACCGTTCCCACGCGCCTTGACATCGAATTGGACCCGGCGCTCGCCCGCGCCATCGCTGAGAAAGAATCGGAGATGAAACGTCTCCGAGACAATCTCCAGAAAATCAAGAATACCCTTGCATCTATCAAGAATAAAAAGAATACTCTCGGTGAAGAAGCGCGTGGGGCTCTTGCCAAACTTGTCGGCAGCGTGTCCGATATGCAAGCGACGTTGCACACGCTGGAATCCGAGAGACAGGAATTGATCGGCGAGATGCACAACCGCGGGCGCCCACAGATTATCATACAAGGAGTAGCCTATCCGGAGACCATGCTTGACATCTATACGCACCGCATGCGGGTACGGGAACCCATTGTCGGGCCCGTGCGGGCTGTCACGGGCAAGAACGGTCTCGAGTTTCAACCGGTTTCCGCGCCCCCATCCCGTTCTCGATCATGATACCTTCTCGCTGAATTAGGATCGCTTTCAAACCGCCATCGGGGCGATAGAACCGCGCTCAGGCTCCCGCGAGCCGGGGTACTACCATCCATGCGATATGCCATGCGCCTTTCTCATCGCGCTCGACGCATACAACGCCTCCCTTTTGGAAGGCTATCACTTCAGCATAGGTATCGCCCGTTACCAAAAGCGACGCCAGCTTGCTCATGAAGGGCAGATGGCCTACGAGCATCAGGTCTGCGTCAGCTCTTCTCAAAGAACTCGCCACGATATCCACCGGGTCGTTTGGCGAAATATCTTTGCGTTCGCCCACACTTGTGCTCTCCCCCACTGCTTCGGCCAGTAATTCGGCTGTTTCACGCGCACGTGTTTTTCCGCTGTGCTCGATTCTGGGTACTTTCAATCCGGCATTGCCCAACAGTTTTGCCACAGCCGTCACGGCGTTCCGCCCCGCCTCAGTGAGGGGACGATCCGGGTTTTCGGACTTGTCCATTGCTTCCCCATGCTGCACGAGGTAGAGTCTCATCGTTACACCCTCCTCCATTCAGGTTTCGAGTGCTACTCGGCAATTCAGAACTCATTATAGATGAATTTGGGCAACATTTTTCATCGAATTTGCACCGTCTCGTACGCCCCCCGTTTCCGCTATAACAATCCGGCCC
>JAWODE010000699.1:0-3383 GCA_046483455.1 Candidatus Hydrogenedentota bacterium
CTTTTCAACTCCCCGGGGGTTGAAAGGCCTTACAACCGGCACGGTGGATATCACGGCCCCGTTCGGCGGCGGAGTCAATCCCACGAATGGCGCGACGGGGAACATCGAATTTGTCTCGCGCGACGGCACCTTGGGCTCCATGGGTATCGCGACCAAAATTCTGACGGTCTTGCGGACAACCGAGATCATCCGCTTACGCATGCCGCCAACGAAAGACGAAGGCATCGCCTTTGATACGTGCGCCGGTACGGCAACCCTCGAGTCGGGCTTCATGACCCTCGACGAATTTTCACTACTGAGTCCCACCCTTGCTATGGCCGCCGAGGGAACCATTGATTTTCCCCGCGATAGTACGGACATGTACGTCGATGTGCATTTCTTGCAAATGGCCACGCAGGTATTGGATATTGTGAAACTCGGCCAAATAGCCGACCAGATTCGGAAACAGGCCAGTTACCGGCTCCACGTGACCGGGCCCCCTACCGACCCGAAAATCTCGGTTCAGGGCCTCACCACCGGCCAAGGCATTACCGGGCCGGTCACCGATACCGCCAAGGACGCCGCAAAAACCGGACAGGAGGCCGTTGTGGATGTGATTAAGGGCTCAGCGGACCTGTTGCGCGGCATTCTCGGCGGAGAAGACAAAGAAAAGAAGTCTAAGGAAACGCCGAAGGAAAACACCCGGCAAGAATAGTCCGCGAAACGAAGCGTTTCCGTGTACGTGTCAAGGAATATACAATGACAAGTGTACGTGTCAGCCCCGGGCCGGCCCGGGTACAAATACAGACCCAATCAGGTTGCAACGGCCGCTGCGTCTTCTGTCCCAACGAAGCCACCCTCAAATCGGGCATGCCCCACGGCAAAATGAAACCCGAACTCTTCGAGAAAATCATCGATGATTTGGCCAAAACACCGCCGCGCCGCATTAGCCTGTACTTAATGAACGAGCCCTTGCTCGATAAACGGCTGCCCGATTTCGTGCGGCACACTACCGAACGCATTCCGTCCGCCACCACCTTAGTCACCACCAACGGTACCCATCTAAAACCCGAATGCGCAGAAGCCCTCATCGACGCCGGACTCGATCGCCTCAAGGTCAGCCTGCAATCGCTGGACCCCGAGCGTAACAAGGCTATCATGGGTTACAGCAGCGAAAAGGTCATCGACAACATCCTCACCGTGCACCGCATCATCAAGGAAAACCGCCTCAAGAAGTTTGACTTCCGGGTCTCGATGGTTGTCACTCGCGACAACCAGAAAGAAGTCGAGGAGGCCCGGCGCTTCTGGAAATCCCACGGAATCCGGCTGGTGACCTCGGCCCTCGAGAACCGGGGCGGCAACATCGCGATTGCCAAGGACATGAACCCTCACGAGATGCGTGTGCGTGGCGATTGCATACGGCCCTCGCGCGAAATGTGCATTCTCTTCAACGGCCAAGTGGTGCTCTGCTGCGTCGATTGGTATCGCACCGTCATCCTTGGCAACGTGGGCGAGGAATCCGTCCAGCAAATCTGGCATTGCCCCCGCTTACAGGAAATTCGCGAGGCCCTGCGCGAGAATTGTGAACACTGCAAACCCGACATCTGCCTCAACTGCAGCGACAGCGCCCAGCCCAACTACCACCGCCGCGGCCTCAAAGGTTTCGTCAGCCGCCTCTTCCGTGTAAAAGAGCCGGTGGCATAGCGCAAAACGCCTTCTACCAAAATACTGTGTTCTCTGTGGCCCTGTGTGAGATGGATTCTTCTCACCCGGAGCCACGAAGGCACACTGAGTGCACGGGTTTACGGCGGTAATTGACGCTTTTTTCTCGCCTTCGACTTCCCCTCGTTCTATAATCTCATCCGACTGCACAGCGGAACAGAACTCGAAGGAGGAAAGCAAATGTGCTGCGATGAAACACCCATACTCGGGTTGGGGACCCTTTTCGACGTCATCCTCGCGTTTTTGAGCGGGCTTTTCGGCGTAATCCTCGAGTTTATCGCCGGTTTGACGGCGCTAGACACCGAGCAATAGAACCCCGGCATCAAGCGACTTAATCGGTGCGCTCATTTCCACGCGGGCGATTCTCTTTTCTCCGAGAGATCACCGATTGCCGGACAAGCTTCCCAGGACTTAGAAAAATGGCGCACAGTCTACTCCATGTGCGCCACCAGTCAATGGTATCAGCGAAGCTGTTGAAAAAGTCCTTAAACCATTAGGATTGAGCGTAAAGCAGGGACTGACGCGCTGGTTTGCGCAGCAAACCAGGGTCTGTCCCGGCCGCTTTTCGCGTCTGCGCTACGGAAGCTTGGTTTTTCAACAGCTCCTCAGCGTCCTATTTGATGGTCAGCATACGCTCCACCGCCTCGCCCATGGGTGGGATCACAAAGTAGACGTTCTCGGAGCCTTCGATGGCGGGTTCGGTGGCGTAGCCCGCCCCTTCGGGCGTCAGGGTGATGGCCCTGTTGGCTACATCGAGCCTCGACGGCACATAGACTTCCGTCGGCGCCGTGATCGCCGGTTCTTCCTGCCACGTGCATGTGAATGAACCCGCGTCCGGGTCGTTGTCGTACGAAAGCAGCTTACCGGCCACGCAGGCGGGAACCGCCCGCTGCAATGCGGGCAGGTACGCAGCGTCAATCAGATACTTCCCATATTCCCAATAGGTATCGCTACACCCGATTTCCTCGAACACGTTCACAACGCCCCAGGCCACCGGGATTATCTCCTCTCCATGTCCGCCAAAGGCGCCCCATTCACCGACAAGCATCGGCATGTTGAGACGCTGGGCCGTCTCGCGATGCCGCTTGAAGATAAGCTCGACCCGCGCGTTGTTCGCCTTTTCCAAGTCCGGCGAATCCACCACGATATCGTATCCGTGAGGTGCATAGGCTTGCTGCGGGTCGCGCTGCCCATCCGCCCCTACAAGGGGCTGGATGCGAGAATATACACCCATGTTGGTTGCATACTGCGCTTCCATGAAAATGATATGGTTATGGTCAACTTCACGGATGGCGTTGGTCACCCGCTGATACATGCCCGTCAACTGGGTCTTCTCAAAGTCCTCCGTAGAATTTTCTTACTTTTTCCAGAACTTTTGCTTTAAAATTTCTTTTCTTCTTATTCATATTCTCTTTTCAATGATCCTCGGGGGGAGTTGAATGTCGTTTCATCTTGCCCTGCCTCCTCATGCGAAACTTCGCCGGACGCCTTCCTGTATATCTTTGCCTTGCCGTCAAGGCATTGGAGTTTTGCTCTGACATTATCCGTGAGGGTCTCCACTTCTCCAAGCACCAGGTAACCGGGGGTTTTCAGGGAGGCGTAAAGCATATCCAATACCTTCTCCTGGAGATGTCTCTGAAGGTAAATCAGAAGGTTGCAGCAGAAGATGATATCGAGCCCGG
>JAWODE010000118.1:0-3723 GCA_046483455.1 Candidatus Hydrogenedentota bacterium
CGGTCCCACACCGGAGAAATTTTCGAGGCAGCGAAACATGAGCGATTTGGCTCACCCGTAGACCATGAAAATGCCGCCAACCACGCTCCGGCAACGGAGGACGGGCTGTCCAGCCCGTCCATAAGACCACCGCGGACGGGTACGTCCGCGCTCCTTGTGATAATGACCGCCGGGGGCGCCGGTCCCACACCGGAGGAATTTTTTGAGGCAGTCTTAAGTTATCCAGCGATTAAGGATTTGAGTATCCCGATGGTGATGCAAATGGCTGTGGGTAATCGAAAAGCTTCGCGATTCGCTTTCCTCCGCTGGAAGAGGAGGAAAGCGCGGCAGCCGGGGCTTTGCGCAAACGGTGTCTCTGGTTTTGGCCTTGGCATGGGGGTCATGTTATGCTTGGTGTCATATGGAGGAAACGTAATGTTAGGCCGGATTTTCGACGTTTTCAGCGGGAAGAAAGAACTTCCCGGAATTTCGAAACAGGAGAAGCTGGAATCGGCGGTGTGTGCGTTGCTTCTCGAGGTGGCAGGCACCGATGATGAGTTCTCGGCGGACGAGTGCGATCATATTATTCAAACACTTTGCAGGCGCTTCTCGTTGTCTCAGGAACAGGCCGAGGAGTTGATCGAGGCCGCGAATGCGCGCCGGTCTCAGAGTTTCGACATCTGGAAGTTCACGAACGAGATCAATGAGACCTGCACCCTCGACGAGAAGAGGGATATCATTGCCGAGGTTTGGCGTGTAATCTATGCGGACGGTTCGCTCACGGCGCATGAAGACCATATCGCCCATAAAGTGGGCCGTTTGTTGAACCTCACTCACCCGGAACTCATCGAAGCAAAGGTGAAGGTGCTCGAGGAACTGCGCGGTACATCAGCGCCTTAACGCAATTCCATCTCCATCGCGCAGAAGGCCCCCGCCGGGATTTGGTATTCAAACATCTCCCCAGTCCTAATTATCTCTTCACTGGGTGTGAACTTCTTGGGCTCTCGCCAGGTGTTGACGGTATCCGGCGCGCCAGCCAGAATAGTGGCTTTCGCCTCTCCCCGCGACTCACCACCGTTCAACTCAAAGCGGATCGTATGGGGCGATTTTGCGTCGCGGTTCGTCACGAGCAGCGTGAGATATTTGCCCTGCTCGTCCACGAGAGGCATGCATTCCACGACAGGCACGTCCACAATGTCGGGAAACTGCGGCAGGTCAATGCTGTACATGGGAGCCTCGACGCGGCATGTCACCGGCCAACGCCCGCGCATGCTGCCGTAGATTCTGCTGAGAAAGTGGACAGGCTGGGGATACGTCACACCGCGAACTTTGCCGAGTCCGCCACCGTGGTTGATGATGGCCGTTCGGGTAACCACCTCAACGAGGTCGCGGTTGCGAATGCACGCATTGACCATCCCAGCATAAAAGGGCACCTCGAAGAAGGCGTCGGTGGTTCGGTAGCCTCGGCGCGGTGCGCAACTCATCAGTTCTGTGACGGCGATTTTGGGTTTCGCGACCCCATGCTCGCGCATGCCGTCGCGCATAACCGCCAGTTGCCGATCGAACGGGATGCCGTATGCTGCAAGTCCCATCTGCAGGTCTTCGGCAGGCAAATCGGCCGGCATGCCGAGCCCGATGAGCCGGTGGCAGGAGAAACGGCGGACGAGCATTTCCGAGGCTTCCATCGCCCGGGCATTCCAGGTGCCGTCCCCGCCGTTGGCGATGAGCCGGATGTCGGGGCCGGCCTCCAACATGGCCTTTGCGAAGGCCTCGTAGCGCTTGCCGTATTCGTCCGCCTTGCAATGCCCGATCTGCCAGGGGCCCCAGAGTTCGTTGCCGACTTCCCACCAGCGCACGTTGTACGGTTCGGGATGACCGTGTTCGGCGCGCAGGCGTCCCAGCGGGGTGTCGGGTGGGTCATTGCAGTAACGCACCCAGTCAGCGGCCTCCTCGGCGGTCCCGTTGCCGGCGTTAACACAGATAAACGGTTTCGCGCCGACCACTTCGCAAAAGCGCATCCACTCATCCGTGCCGAAATGGTTGGTTTCGAGGCCGCCCCAAGCGGGGTTTTTGCGCACGGGGCGCTTCTCGCGCGGTCCGATGCCCTCACGCCAGTTATACCCGCTGACAAAATTGCCTCCGGGAAAACGGATGAGGGGCGTATTGGCAGCACGCAAGAGTTCGACGACGTCGGGATCGAGCCCATCGATGGCATCGGCAGGAAACAGTTCGGCGTTGTCGAGACGAACCGTGACCGGTCCCTTGAATCTGAGCGTGAGATAATGCAGTTCGCCCGGCGGACGCTTGCCTTCGCATTCCAGCCGCATAGCGTATTGGGTCCAGTCCGCGTTGTCGATGGTTACGCTACCCGAGGCCAACGCGGCCCCATCCGCGGTTTCGAGTGTGGCCCGGCATTGGGTAGGCACATCGCTGGTCGCGTAGAAGGTAAATTCCGTGCGGGGGCACCGATGCAGAGGCACAAAGCACGGGCTTCGAAGACCGCCTTGGTCCTCGATGGCGACCTCCTGTGAAAGCGCTCCCGCAAAGGCATCCTCAATCAGTGCATAACTGGCCTCGCCTACCGGCAACCAGAAGCAGGCTAGGCCAAGGCTTTCACCGGCGGCCACATCCGGGACTTCGTGCCATTTGTAGGGCCGGCGGTCGGCGAAATATTCGTCGCCCTCGAACACAGGGTTGCGGAGAATCTGAGCCCACTGCCCGTGGTAGACATTATCGCCCAAGTGTTCGCCAAACTGGCCGAAGAACTCACGAGGAACGGACGTTTCCTCCCGCTGAGAGAGGTCGACTCTGACGACCACGTCCGGATTAGATGCAGCGACCGCGAGAGCAAACAACAATTTTAGCATGTTTTCCCCTCACCGCCGGGTGCGCTCGCCCTCTCCTCCGTCCCACACGCCGGTCGGGCCAAACCGGTAACGGTAGACTTCATGTCCGCTTTCGCCGGTACGAATGGTCGCCGGCTCGGCCTCGGCTTCAGCGCGCCTGCTCTTGCGGGGACTCTCGTACATTCGATATACATACTCGATGTATCCCACATAGCCGCGGTCTTCGGTTGACCCACGGGACGTGGCACTGGCATCGAGAGGGATGGCGTTTTCGTAGACCTTAACTTGCTTGTAGAATTTGCCTTTGAGACCGCCTTCATCCTGGAATTTGATTTCGCCGTGGCGTGCTTCGCGGTTCATACGCTTCATTTCCATCTCACCCACGGAATCCAGGCGCTTCATCACAAGTTCGGAGATTGGAACGTACCCTTCCGGCTTTTCGCCGATCCCAAAGTCGTACTTCACCTTTTCGACCACGCTTCCCCCATCGGTCGCGCAGCCCACCACAACACAGGCAAGAACAACAGACAGGTACTTTTTCACGCGTACATCTCCTTGCGCTCCCTGGAAAGGATAGAACGCCTTTCATGAATCTAACCACATCCTGATTCTAGCGGGTTACTGTAAAGCGATCAATAATTCGCACAGGAAAAAAACCAAGGCCAGAATGAGAACGAGGCACATGCATATGATCAAAACCGAACAGTCGAAAAAACCGAAATCACCGGATAAGCCAAACCAAATCAGAACTGGGCAAATCACGCAGCCTGGCAATACCGCTCGAACCGCTCTGAGTTTTCTGACAGAATGTAGCGCCTGACCTCGTGTCAGGCGTCTTGGACCCGGACGCCTGACACGAGGTCAGGCGCTACATCCGGATTGTCTAAAATGTCGTTTA
>JAWODE010000121.1:0-7716 GCA_046483455.1 Candidatus Hydrogenedentota bacterium
TTTCTCCCACGGTAATTCGGGAAGGACGTTGGAAAAACACGGGCGGCCACATGAACCGGCCAACCAGCACTGCGAGAGGGAGGAGAATAATCAGCCATGTGGCTCCATACGTCCACCCGTATCGCCCTGAGGGCTCAGGCGCGTTGTCGGAGTCCGGTTGGAACGTCTTGCGTCTCCGCAATGAATAGCCAAGCAATGCAAAGAACAGCCATAGAAAGAAGAGCAGCAAGATTGCCATGCGCGCGCTTGTCAGCAGGTTCTCGGCGAGGCCCCCACCCACCTCGAATACGATAATCACGCCCGCCAGCATGAATCCGAGCAAACCCAGCACCCACACGAAGGTCGTAAGGAAGGACAGCAAGGCGTAAATGAATGCGCGTGTCCGCATTGTCGCGAGGAACAGCACCGCAAGGCCATACCCCATGAATGCCGGGACCGTCCATTCGCCCTCGCGCACCAGAAAAGCGGTCAGGACCACCAGGGCGTGTCCCAGCAAAGCGAGCCGGCACGTCCGGGCTAATGCCGCCAGCACCACCCCTGCAAAAAACCACGGCGAAGCGCACACATTTACGAAAAGAGGATACCTCACCTCCGCTGCTCCGATTATATCGCACGCAAACAACAGACGCAGCAGCGCAAGCAGCATAATCGAAGCGGCCAAGCCCCCTTCGAACATATCCGCGCAAGAAGTAAGGACATGAGATCGTTGCGCGTCCGTCAATCTGGTATCGTTCGCGCTCTGCCGGCTTTTGGGGGCCATGATGGCGTGAAACAGGGCTGACACGGTCCAGAAGCAGGGCACCCATGCCATGGTGACAGCCAGCGGAAACAACAGCAGCCACAAACCGGCGCCGATACCGCACGCCAGAAGTCTTCCGCGGAACGACGATAGCGCGAACCAGCTATCACGTGTACGCTCGTGCATGGCCAGATTGGCCAAGAGCGTAAAGGCGATGCTCCCGCTCCAGATGCACAAGGGCCAGGTGAGCGGCAGCATGGGGTTGAAGGGATCGCGAAACGGCAGCCACGCCAACAACCCTGTCATGAGAACGGCGGAGGTAAGGTGGAACAGCCATTCCGCGCGGACGAAGGCCGCGCGAATGCCCCGGCGTTGCGCGGCCAGTCCCGCAATCGCCATCACCCCGAACGGAACCAACACCACAAGCAGACCGGCCCTGTTTTCCGCCCCAAACGGCGTACTCTTGAACACAACCCAGAAAATATGCAGCGGTATGAGAACAAAGACTTCGCCCCAGCCGAAAGCGCGGCCAAGCAGAGAGGATACGGGCTTCGAAGAACCTGTTGATTGCGTTGAGTTCACGAAACTCTCCCTGCGCGGCTGTTCAGAATTGTGGCCGGAATAAGCCACCGGCCTCTGGACGTCCTCGCATATCAGCCGTCGGTGGCGGCGGCAAGCAAATCGCGCCACTGCTCCCGCAATTCGACAAGCTGCCGCTCCTGCCGCTCATCGAAGGAACCCAGGCGCTGGCCGTAGGTGTCCATCCACACGACCAAGCGTTCGGTGTCCTCGGCGGACAGCTTTACGTTATGGTGGCCCTCCGGTCTCGTCAGCATCGCGAGAAGCGGACTGGTAGATGCGGCTCCCTGGCCTTCCTGCGATTTGCCCTCACGGTACCTGCCCCGTACATGGTCTTGAAGACTGGGTTTCCCGAACGCGACCAGCATGTCATAGGAGCTTCCCGATGCCAGGGGGCGTTTGGCCGCTTCGGCAACATCACTGCCTTCGCGGTGGCATGTGATGCAATGGGCGTCCAGTACGGGCTGTACGAGACGGTCGAACCGTAACGGCCAAGAGCCTTCCGGCCCGGTCGAAAGCTTTGAGGGCTCTCTGCGGGCCGCGGCGGCCGTTGTCAAAGGGGGGGCCTGGGTGCGGGACTCATGACAGCCCACGCAACTCAAGGTCTGGCCCGGTTGCACGTGGGTTGAACTTCGCATGGTCTGTATCGCCATGCCCCGCGCATCGAGGGCCTGAAAAAACACCATAACCCCCGCCGGGGCCCGAAAATGGGCGGACCCGTCATCCTCAACCGGCACCGTGCCCAGCACGCACTTGCCGGGGTCGTCGCGGGTAACCCCCATCACAGGATAGTTCATCGTCGGGTGCGTCTTGGCAGGCACGGCGACGACTCGCAGGGCCTTAACCGCCCCCCGAGTGGTGTTGGGCAGGCCGTGATAGATGTCCGTCACCACGAACCGTCCCTCATTCGAACGGCCCCACTCGGGAAGGTCCGGCCGCCGAAGCGGTTTACGACGGAGTTCGAGCGGCATTGGCCACGCGCACGACAGGTTCGGGTCGCGGTACAGCAGTTCAAGATTGCCGGCCGCATCGAAGAGGTAAATGCCCATGGCGTTGCCGGACATGCGCCCACCCTGACTCACGCTGTCCGCCTTGCCCCAAGCCACAAGATAGAACCGTTCCGACAACGGCCAGGGGTTTGCGAAATAAGTTTCCGGCCACCCCTCGATTTCGGGGAAGACAACTTCCGGTGTAAGGCGGGTCACGGGAGCCTTGCCCTCGGTGCCCACCGAGGGGTCGAGCAGCACGAGACTTCCCATGGTCTGGGCATGATGCCCGGACGCGGTGAAGATGATCTTGCTTGAATTGGGTATGGACCGCGGCTCGAAGGTGCAGTGCGGCTCATGCGTAAAGTTTCCGTAGACGATGCTGCTGTTGGTGCCGTCGGGATTGATCGACCACAGGCCCATGTAGGGCATGTTGTCGCGGTCTACATAGTCCCAGCGTGAGTAAAGGATTCGCCCGTCATGCGCGATGCTGGGGGTCCACTCGAACATTTCGAAGGGGGATATGGCGCAGAGGTCTCCCCCGTCGGCATTCATACGATGGAGGGTGTAGACGGCGACGGGACGCTCTGGGCCGCCGCCACAACGCACATAGGCGTCCGGCATGGCAGGATTTGAAAGGGTTTGTTGTGCGCTTGCCTTTCCGCACTGCACGAACTGTCCACGGCGGGTCGAGAGGAAGATGATGTCGCCGCCGGGCAAGTAGCGGGCGTCGAAATCGTCGTATTTGCCACGGGTCAGTTGGCGCACCTCCTGCGTAGGCAAATCCATCTCGAACACATGATAAAAAGCGTCTTCGGGCACGTTGTCCTTGTTCAGTTTGTCCGGTTCATCCGCGAGACCGGGATAGTGACGGCACCATGCGAAAAGGGCTTTGGTGGCATCATATGAAAGAATGGGCCGAAGAAAGCTGCCTTCCTGGCCCATGGATGCGCTGAGCCATTCCAGAGAGGGGCCCTCGGGATTGGCGAAGTCACTCAAAACGTAAAGTCCCCCGCCGGGCCGCGACCACCAGCCGTAATACTGGTCCGACATGTGGTTGAACGTGCCGGGCAAGCGTTTCGCGAAGAAGATGCGGTCAAAAGAGAGCAGGGGATGCGCGAGAGTCAGCTTGCGCTGGAACCACCGCGCTTCGAGGTACGCTTCCTCGCACGCTTCCCGTGCAGCAAGTTGCGCAAACGTTTTTCGCGCGTCCGAAACATCGATTCTCTCGGCCTGCAATTCGTCAAGAAATGCTTCGGTATGGCGCAACACCCGTGTACACCGTTCCGCCCAATCGACAGGACGCATGACCCTGTGACTCTCTGACCATTTCGAGATGCTGCTTTGCAGGGCGGGGCGATGGAGGGCAAGGTTCGTGTCCTCCGCTTCCGTTCCGAAGACTTCAACCTCATCGAAATGAAGGTAGTTCCTGTCCGGAAGCTCGATACGGATGATGCGCGCCGGTTTTCCGTCCAGTTCAACCGTCAGGGGCGCGTTATCCGTGAAACCCTGGAACACGGTGCCGTCATGGGCGTACCACTCCTGCCAGGAAGCGCCATCGGAGGACCCCAGCAGTTTCAGGTGTGCAGCGCGACCTGCCACCCCTCCGCAGCGATTCCAGATCACCACCCGCGCGATTGCGTGCTCGGCCTCCAGGTCAACCTGCCACCAGGGGGCATCCTCCAGGTCTGTGTGGAAGCCCCACTCCCCGTCCTTTATGCCGTCGCAGGCGCCCGCGGCGTCCGACTCCGGCGTGATCTCGTTGGGCTGAGAGCCATAGCGGTACTCCTCCTGAATCAGCCAGTCCGCTTCCACTTGCGCGCGGAAATCAATTTCCTGGGCCTGCGCCAAAACGGCGAAGCAGACTATCGCACCTAAAATACCTGTATGCCGCATGGGCCCCCCATTCGGCCGTCATTCGAGCGACGGCGTTACCAGTTCGCCACGACTTTGGGCCTCCGTATTCTCGTAGGCGCCGTAAAATTCCGAATTGCAGTCGAGCCACAGGGCCAGACGGTACGCGTCTTCTTCGGGGAGCTTGACGTCGTAGTGTTGGCCGCTCAGATAATCGAACAGTTTGGATGCGCGGGCCCCGAACGCTCCCGGGATGGTCCGGCTGCCGCCGTGAACACCATCCTTGATCGAGCCGTTGCTTACATTAAAGTAAAAACCGTAGTCCTTGGCGAGATTGTTGTACGAGCGGGCCCACAGGTGCGGCCCTTCGGGCTGCCCGTCCAGCGGCAGGACTTTCTCCTCTTTGTGGCAGTCGACGCAATGCCGGTCGAGCACGGGCTGGACGAGCCGCTGATAGTTAAAGGGATTCGAGCCCTCGACGTCAGGCTGAATCTCCGACGGCGGGCGTTGCAGGGCCAAAGGTGTGCTGGCTACGCGAAATCCTGCGCGGTGCTTTCTTTCGTGGCACCCCAGGCAGGTGAGGTTTTCGCCGGCATGGAGGTAGGTGGCGGACCGCATGGACTGAATGGCCCTGCCTTGTGCGTCGAGTGCCTGGAAATAGATGAGTTTCCCGGCCGGTGCGCGGAAATGGATGCTTCCGTCCGGCTCGACCGGTACGGTTCCCAGCACGGCGCGGGCATTCGTCTGGTTGGCGACGCCGATGCGCGGGGCGTTCGGCGGCGGGGTTGTTTTGGGAAGCACCTGAATGATCCGCAAGGCGGCGACTTTGCTGTCCTCGGGCCACTCGAAATCGCTTTCGTAGACGTTCATGACGGCGATGGTTCCGGTCTGCTCTTCCGGCGGCGTTTCGGCGGTTTGGACGGTTCCCGGGGGGATCACCGGGGGCTTGGGGCGAGGCCGGAACGGAAGGGGGCTCAAGCAGGAGATGTCCGGGTCGCGGTAGAGGAGTTCCTTGTTGCCGAAACGGTCTATCCAGTAGATGCCGCGGTTTTTCGCGTCGGCGCCGTAAACGCAGAGGTAGTCGTCTTCGCTGAGAGGCCAGGGTGTGCCGTAGACCATGCACTCGGCGATGGGGCGAATGTGGCGCTCGGCCTCCGGAAACGGCACCTCCGGCGTCAAGCGCGTCAACTGGCTCATGGCGTTGTCGTCTTCCTCGCGGGGATCGATCAACACCAGCGAGCCGAAGGCATGGCCGTGATGCGCGGCGGCGGTGGCGACGTATTTGTGGGAGCCGGGGATGGCGCGAATGCTCATCTCCATCCACGGCCGACTCGTGCGGTCTTCAGGATAGTTCCCGTGAAAGCTTCGCGGATCGCGGCCGTCAGGATAGCTGGTCCAAATGTGATGGGCGACGTTCGTATCGCGATCGACGTAATCCCAGCGCGTGTAGACGATCATGCCTTCGTGGTTCACACTGGGATGCCATTCGTGGGTTTCATGGTAGCTAAGGGGGATGATGTCCGTGCCGTCGGACCGCATGCCGTACATGGCATAGGTGGGGCAATGGCGTCCGCAGCGAAGATAGCCGCCCCGGCGCTCGGAGATGAACGCGAGCCGCCCGTTCGGCAATTCGCAGGGGTCGAAATCATTCCACGGGCCGTCGGTGAGCTGCACAAGCCCGGTCCCGTCGGCGTTGCACCGGAAAATGTGGTAGGAACTCCGGGGCGTCCATTCGAGGTTCTCGCCCTTGGCCTCCGTATAGGCGAAGAAAATGGCGGCGCCGTCGTAAGACAGCTCGGGAGAGAGAAACGCGCCTGTGGCGAGAGGATCGCCGGCGAGACGGCCTTGCTCGACTTCGGCGTTTTCGAGGAGATTCTCGACGCGGGGCGCAGGGGTGAAGGGGTCGTGCAAAACGAACAGTCCGCCGCCGGGCACGGCGTTGAACCCGTAGTACTGATCGCACATGTGGAACACGCCCTTGGAATCGTGTCGCTTGATGAACAGGATGCGGTCGAAATTCAGCAGGGGATTCGAGAAAGCGATGTCGCGCAACGCCCAGCGCGCTTTCATGTAGATGGACTTTCGCGCTTCAGGACCGGGTACGCCTTGTTCCGAGGCCTGCATCCACTCGCGGGCGGCGGCGCGCAGGTTCTCGAGGGCGGCCTGGAGACGGGAGGAGTCTCCTTCTGCCACGATGCGGCTCGCGAGAGCCTCGCCGCGGCGGATCACATCTTCGATGTGGGCTTGAGCGAAAAGCCCCGATTCCCAGTTTGCCGGGGAAGGCCGGGAGTAGGGTCCCACGCTCTTCTGGTCAGCCGGTTTGCCGAGGGCGATGTTTTCGTCGGGGTCGGAGGCTGGATAGACCTCGATTTCGTCGAGTGCAAAGGAGCATTTGCCGGGGATGTGCAAACGGACAACGCGCGCTTCGACGCCCTTGTCTCGCAGATCGACCACCAGGGGGGCATCGCGATCAACGCCGTAGAAAACCGCACTGTCGTTTTCGTAAACGGGCTTGAAGTCGGGGGCGTCGATGTCGGCGGCGACCAGTAGGCGGAGGTCCTTGGTGCGGTGGGCGAGATCGCTGTCTGTGCGGTTGTAGACGACGATGCGGTCGAGTTCGTATCCCTGTCCCAAGTCGACCTGCCACCAGGGATCCTGTTCCCCGCTGGCCGTGTGAAATCCGTAGGACCCGTTCTTGATGCCGTCGCAACCGCCTGCAGCGTCCTGTCGGGTGGTGACCTGTTCGGCGGCGGCCGCCGGTTCGGTCGCGCCCAGTTCCTCGGCCTGTTGAAGGAACGAGGTTTCCACGAGCGTGCGGAGGCGCGTCGCAGCATGCGCGTGGTTGGGAATCAGGAAGCAGAGCAGGAAAGCGACGCATCCCAGGCAAGCGCGGCCCTGTCCCCCGGATTCTCTTGAAAGCACGGAAATCATAGCGGATATTCTCGCAGTATTTGTTGAACCGGGCTCCATAATATCGATTTCTCTCACTCTTGTTTAAAAATAACTTTCTGAAAGGTAGCGTATCATCTCGAACTTGACAGAGTCCTCCGTTGGCGTAGGAGAATCGGGGTAATCGCAAACCGGTTCCCAACGGACACACGGCGGACGATTGTCATGGTACGCTCTGCCAGTCTTTTCAGTCAATTGCTGGAACAGTCTGAAATCGCCGGATAACTCGACGGAACATCCCCGATGCCGGTGCCGTTGGAAACGGTACTGCACGGAGGTCTACGGTTGCACGCATCTCTGGAGCGCCAACGGCGCGAAATATGCCAGCCTGGGCTGAAGGCCCAGGAAAACGATATCTACAAGAAAACGGGCTGAAAGCCCGTAACATCCACAGGTCAAGCGATGTGCCGGTCCTTCAGACCGGGGGATGTATAGGAATGCGTATATACCCAGCCCTTCAGGCTGGGCTGGTATGTTAGCGCGCCTTCGGCGCTCCAGATCGCCGAGTAGTCTCCAGCCTCACCAGATGGGTGACTCGCCTATTGAATCTGTACCCGATAGCCACGGCACTCTTGAGTTATGTAGTCGCATGTTACCCGGCGATCTGGG
>JAWODE010000142.1:0-5147 GCA_046483455.1 Candidatus Hydrogenedentota bacterium
TCGCGCTCGAGCATGCGGCGATAATCGTAGCGGCTTTTCGAGAAGCCAACCGGCGTGTTTCCGTGAGCCTCTTTGACCAACGTGATGCCGCGACTGAGATGGTCCTCGTTGACGTCGCAGATGGCGGGCACCGTCACGCCCGGCATGGCGAGCATGAGCTTGAGCAGATGGGTGCCGCGGTCTCCCATGCCGATAAAGGCGATGCGGATGGGCTCCCCTTCTGTGCCCTGTGCCAGGCTCCACGGAGCGGTCAGGGCCGTGCCCCCCATTGCCAGAAAGGTGCGTCGTGAGAATGGGTATGACTGCATGTCAGGACCTCCTTTGGTCGAGCGTTGCCACGATTTCAGCATACCATTTACAGTCCCGGGGTCAGAAATAGACCACTGAAGGCTGCGTAACAGGCGACAATGCCCAACGCGAACAATACCCACCAGAAACCGACGTTGCGGTACCACGGTGTGCCGAGGTTTTTGAAGGCCGCCAGGCTCCGCCAGTTGATGGTCACCTCGTCCGTGGTCTTTTCCGGAGGCGCGGGCGGCGTGACAAGACTTAGAAACACCAGTAAAAACACGCAGAATACCCAGTTGTATACCGAGCGCAGCGTGAACGCCGTACCGCTCTGAATCCAATACTTGAACACGACGAATTCGAGAAAGAATCCGAATGCGATGCCCGATGGAATGGTAACCGTCGCCGCGATGGGGGTCGCTCGTTTCCACAAAATGCCAATCAGAAACACGGCCGCAAATGGGGGGGCGAAATAGGCGTAGAGGTTTTGGATATAGTAAAAGACGCCTTGGCCGAGCCATCCGATGAAAGGCGCGATGACCATGGCAATTACCAGGACCACCGCGCTGACCCATTTGCCTGTTTTTACCAGGGTCTCTTCCGAAGCCTCGGGATTGATCAACTTTTTATGTATGTCGAGCGTAATGATGGTCGAGGTCGAGTTGAGCACCGAGTCGATCGTGGACTGGATGGCCCCGAACAAGGCGGCCAGCAGCAAACCGCGCATGCCCGTATGGAGGAGTTTGGTTACCAGTACGGCATAGGTCTGGTCGACTTGCTGGGCATCGGTGAGTCCGGGTTCCATCGCGAAATAAATTAGGCCGGGCACTACCACGATTAGCGGCATGAAAATCTTCATGAACCCGGCGAAAAGGATGCCCATCCGGGCGTGCCAGTCGTTTTTCGCCGCGAAGACCCGCTGAATCATGAACTGATTGATGCAGTTGTACCAGATGCTGACCGATAACCAGCTCAACAGGATTCCCGGCCAGGGAACCATCTTGTGCGAAATCGGCTGGAAGATTTGCAGGCGGTTGTAGTGGTCTTTTCCGACGATTTCCCGGGCGGCATTGTCGATGGCGGTCTTCCATGCGGCTCCCTGGCCGAGGTTGCGGGCGATCATCGTGTCCCATCCCGCGAGGAGGCCTTCGCCATTCCCGAGGCAGGAGAGGCCGAGAAGCGTTACCATGATCCCCCCGAGGATCATTACGACCACCTGGAACACGTCGGTCCACGCGACCGAGCGCAGGCCTCCGTAGATGGCGTAGCTGCCCGCCACAATCCCCATCCCTATCACGCCCAACGCCAGAGTCGATACCTCCAGACCCGCGATGGTCACTGTGTCCGGCCACGCAAACACCGCCTTGAGTCCGACGGCGGCGGCATAGAGTACCGCTGCCAGGAAGGCCGTGATGTTCGCGAGCACCGTCAGTACCGCGAAAAACAGGCGGCATGCGCCGTTGTAGCGCCGTTCCAGGAATTCGGGGGCGGTGAATACCCGGCTGCTTAACAGAAACGGGATAAAAAACCAGATGAGTACTGAAAACGCAAAGATGTTGCCCCATTCCCATTGCGCCACGCAGATGCCATAGGTGTACGCGGCGGCGACCATCCCGATGAAGTGCTCGGTCGAGATATTTGACCCAACAAAGGAGGCTCCCACCACGTACCACGGCAGACTCCGGCCCGCCAAGAAATAGTCTTCCGAGGAGCGCTTCTTTCTTGCGCCGACGATAAAGCCGAGTGTCACCAGCACCACGAAATAGCCTGCGAAAATGACGGTATCGAATCCCGACAACTGCGTCATGCGCTTATCATCCTTGGGCTAAGACTGGAGTCTGTCGGGCCCGTTTTGTGCGCTTGCGATGCACTCTCTTGGTTTTTCAACAGCTCGACGCTCCCCGGTTTCCAGCATTTACCATAGGAGTCTTATTTCAGCACGAAATTCTTTGCGAGTCCTTCGAGTTCGTAAACTGTTTGGGCGAAGGCAAACTCATTCCGCGCGGCATCCAACTCGAGAGGCTGATTTCCGTAACCAACCGCCTCGACAATGCGTACCGCCGTCGGCGCCGCCAGGGCCGCCGCCTGCGCCACGTCTGCCACCTTCAGGATATTGGGTACACACAACCACAACGGCTGGGGCTGATCGTTCTCGATGAAATAGCGGAAGCTTGCCAAGGGGGTCAGGGCCTCGACGGTTTCGAACTCACCTCCCAACGCCGCGGCAAACAGGGCCAACACCCCCGAGGGTCCATTGCCAATGCACCGCAACCGCGCGCTGTTAACGTCGGCCCGCGTTTTGAGATACCGGGTTGCCTGGAGCACGTCCCAGACGCGTTGGGCGAACAACGGCCGTCCGAGATGGACGGCATCGCTCACGATTTGGTTTTCCTTGTACGAGCCTTTGGTCTCGCCCATGCCGCGCGGGTCCAGGGCCAGTACGCACCAGCCGTTACTGAGCAGTTCTTCGACGGTGCGGTCGCCGCGCGCCTCCTGCTTGTCCGTTTTCGGAAGGTAAATCGCGGTTGGCGCTTTCTCGGGGGCCTTTTCAGGCTTCAAAAACAGTGCCGCGACTTGCATGCCCGGCTCGGTTGTGATGGCAAGGGTTTCGACGCGGCATCCATTCCAGTCGAACGTATTTATCGTGCGAGGCTTGGGGGGAAATGCGGCAGGATGCCCCCCGAATACTTCCCAAATGGCGGCGCGCAAGACCTCGGCTCGTTCGTGCCACGCCGCGTTGTCTTTTGGCGGCGTGTTATAGGCTTCGCGGAGTTCTTCGGCGCGCTTCTGGTTCAATGTCACGACGGTTTCCGAGTCGCTGGGGATCATGTCGCCGTCAAAGCACAGTACCTCCGGGGATTTGGGGGCTTCGATATCGAATGCTTCTTCTTTCATGGGGCCGCCGTCGCCCTTCCCTAAGAGCCATTTGCTCATCCAGCCATACGCGGCCTCGCGAAGGGTGTCGGACCAGCCATGCCCCAACGGAGCCTCTACATTGGCCATGCGCTCGGCGGCGTCGTACATGGCGTAGATACGGCGGGCGCGCTCGCATGTCGACCGCGTGCCCGCGATCGGGAAAATCTTGTCCTCGGCGCCATTGCCTGCCAGGAAGGGTCGGGGAGCGTTCAAACCGATGATCTCGAATTCCTCCATGTGGTTCAGAATGCCCGGGAGGTGGTTGCAGATGCAGTGATTGCCCCCGTCGCGAATCCAGTCCTCGTAGGAACACACGAAGGAGAACGATGCCGCCGCGGCAAAACGCTCTTCGAGGGGCATGGTGTAAAACGTATTTTCGCCGCCGCCCGAGTTGCCGGTCAGGCCCAACCGCTCGGGGTCCACATCCGGCCGTGTGAGCAGGTAGTCCACGGCGCGCATGGTGTCCCACACGATCATCCCCTCGTTCGTTTGTCCGACGAGGAGGGAGCCATAACCCATCTTGTGCTCGAATCCGGGCAACTTGCGCTCGCCCTGGCCGATGGGATCATAGCCAAGTACGATACATCCGAGGCGGGTCAGCCCAAGTTGTGCGCGCATATACAGGCCGTAGTTCTTTCCGTCCTCCATGGCATGGCCCGGAACGACCACGATGGCCGGGGCGGGAAAGTCCACATTTTTCGGCACATACACATTTGCCGTGACAAGGAAATTCGGTCGGCTCTCGAAGACCACGTTTTCGATGAAGCAATCGGGACGCTCCGCTTTTCCTGTCACGCGTGCGTTCAAGGGCGTTTTTTCGGGCATTGGATCGAGTCCGAGCGCTTTCGCTAATTCGCGTTTGATCTCAGGCGCTTTTGTATCCCACTCGGCTTTGTCCTTCGGCTCGGTGCGTTGTTGGGCCTTCGCGCAGCACGCGTCGATGACGAAGCGCAATGCGTTCGCCTCTTCCGGGATTTCCCCGTTGTACACGTACCATTGCCGGTCCGTTTCGCCCGGATCGCTGTCTAAACTGCTTGTCAGCATTACGGCGTCCGCCGATTCGTATCCGTCGTCCGCGTCTCTGATTTCCACGACCGTTTCTCCGGCTTCGAGGTCGATCTCGCCGGCTTTTTGCCACGACCAGTGCAACTGCGAACCTGTATGGGTCTTTGCGAGTGGGGTCCCGTTGATGTGTGCCTGGAGGGCCCGCCGTGAGTTTTCCGATGTATATGCCCGAACCCATACGGCGTAACGTCGCGCCTCCGGAATCGTTGCTGTACCGGTCATTGCCGTGTCCGCAATATCCGGATTGGCGTTCGAGGTGCAGAACCCTGTTCCCAGAAACCCCGAGATGTTCGTTTGCCGCCGCCACGGTCCCTCAAAATCCTCGACTTGCAGCACAATTTCCGCGCTCGACGCGGACACGGCCGCACACGCCATTGCCAAACACACGCAGGCTATTTTTGAATACAGCGAAACAGACATCCTTACACGCTCCTGTTTTGAGAATAACCCCCAAAAACCTGCCGCCCATGGTAGCTTTTTCGCGGCCGGGAATAAAAGAATTCTTCCGATGGCGTTTTGATTTTGGATTTTTTCTATCAGGTAAGAGAACTGCCTCGAAAATACTTGGTTCGGAGCGCTTGTCCCCCGCTGGCGGGGGGCCAGCAATGGCTTCGCCGTGCGTCGTCTTCAAATCGGCGCCAGCCGATTTGGGGGTGGATTCTTGTATTTCATTGTCTACGGGTGAGCCCCAGCTCCTCGTAGTCCTCGACACTCACTCCGTCTATCCCTGGTGCTCTATCCCTTTTCAGCTCCCAGAAACACGCCTTGAGAAAATCCTCCGTCAGTAGATGCGCCACTGACGTGAACAGAAGGCACAGGTGCCAGCTGAGCCATCCGGCCGGAGATTAAGAACAATTGTGGATGATAAATTTCCGGAT
>JAWODE010000215.1:0-3771 GCA_046483455.1 Candidatus Hydrogenedentota bacterium
GCCTGCAATCCGGCTGCCTGGAACCTTGCGCCATAACCGAAACCCGACTGCTTGCTCTGCTGCGGCACGGTCTCCAGACCGAGCCGCTTTTACGACCGATAGGTCTCTCCATGTGGTGAAAGGCAAAGCGTCTTTTTGAGCGTTGTGGAGAAAAGGGACGCATTTATTGTTTGGAGTACGTCTCTTGCGCGCGACGGAACCAGCGCATCCCAAACCCTTTTCTCTTAAGCCCGTCGAGAAGGACCGCGCCGAGGATGACGAATCCGAGGACGACGTTTTGGGTGTAGCTTTCGACGTTGGTGAGATTCATGCCGTTCTGGATGACGGCGATGATGAATGCGCCGATAAGGGTATTCAGAATACGTCCCTGCCCACCGGAGAGGCTCGTTCCGCCGACGACCACCGAGGCGATGATGTAGAGTTCGTACATAGGCGCATAGGTGCCCGCACCGCCTTTCAATTGTGACGCCATCACGACGCCGCCAAGCCCGGCGAGCGCGCCCGTGGCCGTGTAGACAAACATCAGCACGCGGCGGTTGGGAATGCCGGACAGCCGTGCGGATTCGGGATTGCCGCCTACCGCATAAATGTGCCTGCCGAGGCGGGTCCGGCTCATGACAACCCACGCGAGCGCGTAGATCAGCCCCATGAGTGCCACGGCGGCCGGGATACCGAATCCAATGCTGCCGCGCCCCAACCAGGTGAATCTGTCAGGAAACTCGTAGATGGGACGCCCCTCCGAGATAATGTATGCGAACCCTCGCGCCACCAGCATGATGGCCAGCGTCGCGATAAAAGGCGGGAGGTCGAAGCGCGTGATCATCAACCCCGAAAAGCCTCCGAAACACGCGCATACCGCCATGCCGCCCAGCGACGCGGCTATCAGCACCGCGGTCGAAGCATCCACGCCACCGTAGCGCCGAACCAGCCACGCCGTGACCACGGTCGACAACGCGATAAGACTTCCAACAGAGAGGTCGATACCCGCGGTGATAATCACCATGGTCATGCCGACCGCCACGATGGCCATCACGGCAATCTGGTTCGCGACATTCAACAGATTGTCGGTTTTCAGAAACGTCGGCCACGTATGGCTGGGCGGCGGGATGACCGGTACGGATTCGAGGGCGGGGATGTTAGCCTTAATGCGCACGATAGTTGCGTAGGATTCGCTGGTCGTGAAGATGTGGGAGGGGGACTGATCTTGATCGAGCAGCTTTTCCAGCGCGCCGCGGATTGCCGGCGGCTCTCCTGAAGCGATCGTGATGTCCACGGCCCGCGCTTCGAGCAACCGGTTCAGTTCCCGGGCAAAAGCGGTCTCGGGTCTGTTCCACCCACCGCCGTGACGACAGGCCCTTCGATTGCCTCGAATTGCGCCACAATGGCCTTGGCGGCCTCGGCTCCTTCCGGATAGGTCTCGGTGAGTGTTGCAAACGAGAAAAAGGCACAGAGCAGCACGAGAATGAAGAACATCCCGTAATTGGAGAAAAAGCGCGACGCTATATTGTTGGAAGGCGGCACGGCATGTTCCTTCAGGAAAAACCTTATCCTCCCGGACTTTCTTTCGTGTATAACGCGCAAGGGATCAGGATTTCCTCAGGGATTTCCTCGCCTCCCATGTATTGCGCGATGACCTTGATGGTTTTCCGGCCAATTTCGTCCGGTTTTTGAATGACATCGGCATAGATTTTTCCGGCCTTGATAGCCTTGCGGGCTTCGGGAATCGCGTCGAACCCGACAATCATGATCTCGCCCTGCTTGCCGGCTTTTTCGACGGCAGCCAGCGCTCCGAGGGCCGAGTCATCGTTGATGCCGAAGATGCCGTCGAGGTCGGGATGGGCCTGCAAGATGTCTTCCGCCGCTTTGAACGCTTTGTCCTTCACCCCGCCGCCGGGTAGGGTTGCGACGATTTCTACCTCCGGCGTTTTGGCCATTTCTTCCCGGAAACCTTTGGTGCGCAGGATGACCGATTCGACCTCCGGGTGATCGATGATGGCCACTTGTCCCGAGCCCCCGATGGCCTCGCGCAACGCCCGCGCCGCCAGACGGCCCCCCTCGAGGTTGTCCGTTGCAATATGGCACTTCACCTCGACCCCTTTTGCCAGGCACTTGATGTCGGTAGTGAAGACGGGAATGCCGGCGTCGTTGGCTGCTTTTATCGACGTGCCAATGGACGTCGAGTCGGCGGGGCACACGATGATCGCGTCTACCTTGCGCACGATGAAATCCGCCATCTGGTCCTTTTGCCGGGCCACGTCGAACTCGCCGGTCGATACCAGGAGCTCGAAACCTTCCTGCTTTGCTTGAGATTGCATGGCTGCTTCGAGGTCCTGGTAAAAGGGATGGGTGCGTGTCAGCAGCACCACGCCGATGGTGGGTTTGGTCCCGGCCTGTTGGGCCGTTTCCGGTAGGTCTGACGGCGTATCTGAGCCGCCACAGCCCGCTATCATCCCTGAAAGGACGACAACCGTACAAATAAGGATTGAGCAATGCGTTTTCATGGCGTTTCGTTCTCCATAGTGATGCGCGGATCGAACCCGCATGCACAGGTGCGCAGGCGATTGCCGGAATCCACCCCAGAGGAGGTCATTCTACTCACTCACTCCAAGTCTGGCAAGGCGAGAGAACACCGTACGATTTCCGGATAGAACAGACTGCGTTACTCAAGCGGCGTGAACTTTGCTTTGACCTTTTCCCAGAGGGCGTAGGCCAGTTGCTTTCGATCGGTGCCCGCGATGGCTTCGTCTCCGAATACAATGGTGGCTTCAGCGCCGTGCAGGCGTAGGATGTCCAAGAGATGTTTCGTGAACGATTCGTCAGGGCCCCAGTGAATGGCCTGCATAGGCGAGGGATCTCCCGGTTTCGTGCGGTAACTGACGGTCGCGTAATGCACCGGAATATCGGCCTGCACGGCGGGCTGAAGCAACGCGGGTTTAAACGGCAAAACGGTTTTGCCATCGCCGATACGGCTTTCCGCGAACATGTGCACGGCGTAGCCCCGGTCGAGGGCCTCCGCGATCCGCTGGTTGATATCGCCGACGTCCGTACGCCGCAGCCGGTTTACGAAAATGATGTCGATGGACCGCGTCATAAAACCAATGAGTGGCCACTGGGCCATATCGTGCCGCGCCACAAAAATACCCCCCATGACCGCACATACAACGACACTGTCGATCGAACTGAGATGATTGCTGACCGTAAAACAAGGATGGGGTGGTGGCACGCCGTGCACCCTCAGGCGGACCCCGCCCATGCGTAACGCGACGCGTGCCCAGAGACGGACCAGCCCGCTTCGCAGGCGCAGGTCTATATGAATAAACCACCTTTTCGTGAAAAAGCGCAGCAAAAGCAATAGGCAGAACATACCCAAGGTCCAGAGCGCCAGCAGGAAGACGCGCCATGTAGCGCGTATATTGGCCATAAACTTGTGCACTCTTCCCCCATTGACGTTTTCCCTACGCGTGGAGCAGCATAATGGCACACAATGCCCCCGACAGCAAGTCACACGATAATCCGGCAAACCGGAGTCTGCCCCAGCCGCTTTTCGCGTCTGTGCTGCGGGGGGGGTGGCTTTTTCAGTACTTCTTCCACCGTCCTCATTTATTGTTCGCCCGCCTCGTCTCCCCTGCGAAAGCAGGCGTCCAGTGTGCGTCTACAGGGCGTCTTTCGCAAGCCCTCTGGATTCCTGATGCGTGGGCCGTGGTACCAATCGCCGTCAGGGTACGACGCCCGACGGTTCGAGATGGACAACGGCGATATCGCACTGTTTTG
>JAWODE010000223.1:0-5026 GCA_046483455.1 Candidatus Hydrogenedentota bacterium
CTTCGTCGAGGCGCCTTTTTGGTTCTGGGAGATGGACCGATACCCGACGTTAAATAACAAGCCCGCGCGCAAACGCTTTCCTTAATGTTACTGAATGATACAGAAACCGGGTTGACCCGCTTGGCCTTTTCTCGCTTCTCCAGCCATTGACGCCGTGGACCTTTACTATGTGGCTTGTGTTAAGGCATTTAGGCTGAGTTTTGCGGGTCCGGTACGTCGAGGATGAATGGACGGCCCCGGCATTCGTCTAGTTGGATGGAACGAAGTGAACTCGTAAGGAGGTTCAAGTCATGAGAGCCCATCACGCAGGATACCTCATCGCAAGCATCGTGTTGGTTTTGGGGTGGACAGTTCCGACTGCTCTGGCCGATACAACGATGCACGCACGCATCAGTTACGAATCCGGTGGCGCCATGGTGCAAGGTACAGCCGATGCCGACTGGAGCTATGCGACCACCAATACCCTTATTTTGCCCGGCGACCAGGTCTGGGCCGATAAGGGCGGCACCATCGAACTCGAGATGTCCGGTGGAAGTTTTCTACGCATGGCGGACGGCAGCAAAGCGGAGATCATTGATCTGCCGCCCAGTGCCTCCATAAGGGGTTGGACGGGCGCGTTTTATGTACAACGCATTGCGCGCAGTACCGGTGATTTTCTTTTCATTACCCCTGCCTGTCGCATCGAAATCGCGCCCGAGACCCATGTGCGTATTGATGTCCTTGATGAAGGCTCCACCACGATTACCGTGCGGTGGGGCGAGGTCACGGTTCGCACCGATGAGGGGGCGCCGCTCAAAGTTACTACAGGGAAACGCGTATTTGTCGATCCCGGGTACCTTCCATCGGCTCCCGTTGCGTTCGACAGGAATGTAGAAGATGATTTTGACGCGTGGAGCCGCGAACGGGCCGAGGCACTCGTAAAGGGGTATGATGCGATCCCGACGAAGGTGATCGAGACCCCAGTGGTGGGTGCGGCATCGCTGGATTCCTACGGCGATTGGGTCTATGTGGATAGCGGCTACTACTGGCGCCCCACAACGGTTGTGAATTACGTGCCCTATCGCCAGGGATATTGGAGCTATGTGCCGGCGTATGGGTACTGCTGGATTGACGACTATCCTTTCGCGTACGTGACCTCGCACTACGGGCGCTGGACGTATCGTAGCGGTTATGGTTGGCTGTGGACCTATCGTAGGGGGTGGGGTCCGGCATGGGTTGCCTCGGTGCGCTATGGCAATAACTTCGTTTGGTCTCCGCTGAATCCTTATGATCGGCCGGTCACCTATGGCGACCTGCACTACACTGTCGCTGGATCACGCTTCAGTCTGTATGCCAGTTCGTACTGTGTGGCGGACCGGCTGCTCTACGGCCCGTCTTATGTGGATGCATGCTATCCCGGCATTATTCGCACCGGTCCGCACGGGGACGTCCACATTTGGAACATCAGCGTTAATAATGGGACGACAGGCCGGTGGTATCGCGGCCATTCGGGGTTGCGCGTACGCGATTACTCTCCCCGCCGCGTTATTCGCGGGCCGGACACCATTGGCCCCCGCAGCATGACCGCATCGGCCCGCAGTGCTGAATTGCAGTCGGGCATTACCCGTTCGAATTTCTCGTCGGTGGACCGTACTGGTGGCCGGATGTTGCGGACCCCCATGAGGGAGTCTTCGCGCAACGCCCGGCTGCGGAGTGTGGCCGTGAACCGCTCGGCTTCGCCGACAACCTCTTCAGCCATTCAGAGTGCGCGTGGCAGCCGTGTTGAAGCGTCCGGTTCCGACGCCGAACGCTCGGTGCGGAGTGCCCGCACAGCTCCGGAGAGTGGTGCCGCCGAGGCCTCGAGAGGGGCGGCCCGTACGATGCGTTCTCGCTCGAGTTCCGGTGGTGAAAGCGTTCCCCGCGGTTCCGCCAGCACGAGTTCCGCCGTTCCCGCGACGCCGCGCACACGAGTGATTGACTCGAATACACCGGCCGGAGCGCGCAGCGGGGCGTCTTCGCAGGCGCCGACGTCCAGAACGACCAGGACGCCTTCCACGGAAACAAGTACACGTGCGCGTACGATAACCGATGCGCACCGGCCCGCTCAGACGCCTCAGAGAAGTGCTCCACCGAGCCGTAGTATCTCCCCAGGCAGGGGCTCGGTGAGTGAGTCGCCACGCAGTTCCGCATCCTCTTCATCGAGCAGCAGGTCGCGTAGCACAAGTGTGCCACGCAGCACGACGCGCTCGAGTTCTTCGCGTACAACGCGGACACCGGTGCGAAGCGCGCCAACGAGCCGGAGCATTACAAGAAGCAGCCCCTCCGGGTCGTCCTCATCGAGCAGCAGGTCGCGTAGTATAAGCGTACCGCGCAGCACAACGCGATCGAATGCCTCGCGTTCGACGCGGACACCGGTACGAAGCGCGCCGACGAGCCGGAGCAATACGAGGAGCAGACCTTCCGCGTCGTCGAGTTCGCGGAGCTCGAGGAGCGCACCATCGATCAGTTCCTCGCGGCGTTCTTCTTCGTCCAGCGTTCCGAAGGTATCGCGAAGCGCGCCGTCCGCATCCCGCAGTGCACCCAGTGTGACGCGTTCGGTGCCCTCGACAAGGTCTAGTGCGCCGAGAGCATCGCGGCCGTCGATTAGTGCGCCGTCAACGCGATCGAGTTCAGGCCGATCGTTTTCGGCTCCGAGCCGGTCACGGCCAAGCCGCTCCGCGCCGTCTGCTTCACGCTCGTCGAGGTCGTCCTCATCGCGGCGTCGGTAATGAATGCCGGAACTAACGGCAGGGAGGTAAATCCCATGCGAAAAAACATACATAAAACAATGCGAGCTGCACGCTGGGCGCTATTGAGCCTGGTCGCCGCTGCGTTCGCTGTCGGCTGCCCCGAAGTGCCGTTTCCAGGCGACGGACCGTTGCCCGGCGGGGACTCAACCGACTACGAGCTAGGATTCAATGAAGGTTTCGCGGAAGACGCCGAGTATTGGAAAGGCTACGATGACGGCTATGATACCGTCGATTTCGAGCCCATCTACTACGAGGGCGATCTGATTCCCTACATCGAGGAAGAGTCCTACGACGCCGGCTATTGGGATGGCGTCTGGTGGGCGTACAACGACGGGTACTTCGTCGACTACCGGTATGCGTTCATCCTGGGCTTCAGTGAAGGGTACGACAACGCCTTCTATAGCGATTACCTTGCGTTTTTGGCGAACGATGTGCACGTCGAATACCTGCATGGCGGGTGGATTGATGGGTATAACGACGGTTTTTCCGAAGGGCGGATTTTTGGAGCCAATGACTATGAACAGGGTCTGCCGTTCGACTGGGAAGACGCCCTCCGCGATTACGAAGAAGGCGTAGACCTGTATTTTGAAGAGGTCGACCTGGGAACCGGCGAATACGGTCCGGTGTACTTGTACGAATACGGGACCAACCCTCATGAGCTCAAGGCGGTTTCGTTTCGCGGCGATCGCTTGAAGGGACCGTTGCGCTCCATTCGAAGCGGTTTAACGAAGGAGATCGAGATGGAAAGCCGCGAATTGTACCGTCCAGTGAAGGAAGACGTGCGCGAGCGGTACGCGGTGGTTCCTGAGACGAGCCTGCGCAATGGTGACCTCGAACTCCGCCTCGAAACCACGTGGATGGAACGTATTGAAAACTATCTCTCGGCCTCGAAATCGGCCGATGACAGGCGCGAACGGGTCCGGCAAGTCGCCCACGACTGACGCCATGGCCTGTTTCTCCTCCACCCAAAAGACAAGGCCCCGGCTCCCCCGGGGCCTTGTCGCATGTTTCGCTGCCTTACGAGAAAAAGTATGCGTAGTGTTGGGTGTTTAGTGGGCCTTGATGTTGGTGTAAGCGACGGGGCTTGGGCCCTACCGGTTTTCATCGTCATTCCTGCGCAAGCAGGAATCCAGAGGCGCTTGCGGGAGGCGCGGTCTTCACCGTCATTCCTGCGCTCGGCCTTGGTAAAACGGCCATGGCCGTTATGGAGACCTGGCGGTCGGAAGAGTGGCGTGGTCGGGAAACCACGCCACAGCGGGTTATCGCGTAACATCGCCGTCTCAGCCATAATCCGTCACGGGCGAGACGCCCGTGCTACGGTATCCTTTGTGCCTTAGTGGTTTAATTTCAAGACCATTTCAACACAGAGTCGCGGAGATCGCTGAGAATTGCGGAGAAGAATCGCGAACCATCTGACTCTTCCCCTGCGGTTTTCACCATCTGCGTCCATGTGTGGTATAGCCGTCCGGGTCCGTCGCGGCCGTGACCCGCCCAAGCTTATCGTACGCCATGGTGGCACAGGTATTGTCCAGGAAGCCGCAACCCTGCTTAGACCTCCGCATAGCTAACCGTCTACCACATGGCCCTTACTTGCGAAAAACGCCCCGGACAAGAACCGAAAAAGTGGGGTAAAAGGACCTTATTAATGGTTACTGGCGCCTAATTTTCTAACCCGCCATTGTCTTTCTGGGGGTCGGACCACGCGGGCGCGCGTGACAAGGTCTGAGAGGGCTTGTATATCGCATTCATAACCAGGGTATTTCTTGGAGCCTGCCCCGAAGGCGCTCGTCATACCTTAGGTTCCTGAAAACCGCTGGAATAGGAGCCCGCACATGGCACGTTCCTTCTTTTACCCGGATAAGAGAGCCGGAAGGAGGAATAACCATGGTTTTGACTGCGTCAACAATGCTGCCGCTGGGAACGCAGGCCCCGGATTTTTCGTTGCCCGATACAGAAGGCAACATAGTGTCCCTCAAGGACTTCGATGACAAGAGCGTTCTGCTGGTGATGTTCATTTGCAACCATTGCCCTTACGTAAAACATGTTCGGGAAGAGTTGGCGCGTCTTGCACGCGATTACCAATCTAAAGATGTGGGTATTGTGGCGATAAATGCCAACGATGTCTCCGGTTATCCCGAAGACAACCCTGAAAATATGAAAAAGGTGAAGGAGTCCGTCGGTTATCCCTTCCCGTATCTCTATGATGAGACGCAGGCGACGGCAAAGGCCTATACCGCTGCGTGTACGCCGGATTTCTT
>JAWODE010000256.1:0-4971 GCA_046483455.1 Candidatus Hydrogenedentota bacterium
TTTTCGCTCATTGAGGGATGCCTGGAGGCGACGTTCCAACCAGCCGAGGGCTCGACACCGCTTATTCCTGCACTAAATCTGAGCGCGGCCATTCACCCGCGTCTCGAAATCTACCTGAAGTTCGAAGGGCTCAATCCCACAGGCTCCTTCAAAGACCGTGGCATGACCATGGCCATCACCAAAGCCCTTGAAGAGGGTTTTCAGGCCGTCATCTGCGCCTCCACAGGCAACACGTCGGCTTCGGCCGCGGCTTACGCCACCCGCGCGAACATGCGGTGCGCGGTCATCATCCCCGAGGGCAAGATTGCCTTTGGAAAGCTCTCCCAAGCCATGATTCACGGCGCGAAAGTCATCCAGATTCGGGGGAATTTCGACGATGCCCTGCGCCTGGTCCGCACGATCACGCAGAATCATCCCATCGCCGTGGTCAATTCCATCAATCCTTACCGGATCGAAGGGCAAAAGACCGGCGCCTTCGAGGTCGTCGACGACTTTGACGGAATGGCGCCCGATTTCCATGTGCTTCCCGTCGGCAATGCGGGTAATATTACCGCTTATTGGAAAGGGTACAAGGAATATCATGAGGCGGGCCAATCGCGCAATCTTCCACGCATGCTCGGATTTCAGGCAGCCGGGGCCGCGCCTATCGTTCTGGGCCACCCCGTCGAAAAACCACAAACGTTCGCCACCGCCATTCGCATCGGCAATCCCGCCAGTTGGAAAATGGCCGAAGCGGCGCGCGATGAATCCGGAGGCGTCATTGACATGGTAACCGACGACGAGATTCGCGCCGCCTACAAGAAACTCGCCGCGCTCGAGGGCATCTTTGCGGAGCCCGCCAGTGCCGCTACTATTGCAGGCATTATCAAATACGCCGGGAAAGGGTATTTCGACCAATTCTCTCCTTTCCAAGGAGAAAAGCTGCGTCTTGTCTGCGTTCTTACCGGCCACGGGCTCAAGGACCCCGACAGCGCCATCAAAGCGGCCGAGGAGCCCACAACCGTCGATGCGAAAGAAGAATCCGTGCTGGAAGCCATGGAATTGCAAACACCAAAACCGGTCGAGGTATAAAGCCAATGACCTACGCCGTGATATTCGATGTGGATGGTGTCCTGGCGAACACCGAAATACTCATTGCACGGGCAACTATCGCCATGTTCCGCGAATTGTACGGCGTCGAATTGACGCCCGAGGATTTCCGCCCCTACATTGGCACCGGAGCCAAACGCTATACCCAGGGTCCCGCCGAAGACCACGGAATCAAAATCGACCTCGATCAAGCTCTCCGTCAACGCCAGGAAAACTTTACCGCCCTCCTGCAAAGCGGTGAATCCATCGCCTTTCCGGGGGCTTCGGAGTTGATAGAAGCCGTCCATAGGCACCCGGAATGGAAGCTGGCTATTGCCACCTCAAGTCCGGGAGAAAAAGCAAGCGCTACATTGGCAGCCGCCGCGATCGACCTCTCTCGGTTTGATGCACTCATCACTGGCGATATGGTCACCAATACAAAACCGAATCCTGAGATTTACCTGACGGCCTCTAAAATCATTGATATCGCTCCACGGGATTGCGTGGTTATTGAAGATGCCCCAGCGGGCGTCGAGGCCGCGAAATCCGCGGGCATGTGCTGCATCGCGGTCACGAACACCTTTTCAAAAGAACAATTGTCCGCCGCGGACCAGATTGTGGATTCATTGCGCCAAATCGATCTCGCAATGCTGCTGGCGCTGGTGGCATAACTCCCGATAACCATGACACGTGCAATACAAACCGTCCGCTTCGATCATCCGGTCCGATATACCGAAATGATGGCCCTCCAGAACGAACGCCGGAAAGCCGTCGAGAAAGGCGAAGCGCCCAATACACTGTTTCTGCTCGAACATGCCCCCGTAATCACTTTGGGACGCAAGTCTGACCCCGCCAACGTGCTCCTCTCGAAGTCAGAACTCGCGGGAAAAGGTATCGAACTGCTCGAAACGGACCGCGGCGGCGACGTAACGTACCATGGCCCGGGACAACTAATCGCGTACCCGGTTCTGGCCCTGACCGCCTGGAAACAGTCCTACCGGTGGTATCTGCGCTCTCTCGAGCGCGTACTCATCACCTTGCTGCGCGGATATGAGCTACCGGCCGAACGTGTCGAGGGATTCACCGGCGTCTGGGTAAACGGTATCAAGGTGGCCGCTATTGGCGTCGGAGTGCATAATTGGACCAGCTTTCACGGGATCGCCCTGAACGTCGACCCCGACATGAGCCATTTCGGGCTCATCGTTCCCTGCGGCATTCAAGACAAGCCGGTCGGCTCTCTCGCTGCGCTTATGCAGCCGGTACCCCCCATGAAGCAAGTCATGGACGACTTCGAGAAGGCATTTCGAAACTATTTTGAAGCACCCGGCGATCCGCTGCCTGAACCCTGAGACTCAGACGCCGTGGCCTCTCCCCCGTTCGGCTCAGTTCTCGCTCCCTCTTCATCCGGTTTTGCCTGAGGAGAGGACAACTTTTTCAACGCTTCGCGCGTCCGCTCCTGGTCCGGCTTTATATCGAGCGAATGCTCGAACGCTTCCCGGGCCTGCTTGGTGCGGCCCAGTTGCGCGCTAATCGAACCAATCATGTTCCACGCGGCATGGTTCTCGGGTTCGAGTTTCACGGTACGCCGGAGAGGGCCTATGCTTTCCGCATACCTTCCAGCCCGTACCAGCAACGACGCATACGAAAAATGCGCCTTCGCGGTGTCTTCGAACCACTGTCCTGATCGCTCAAAATCCTGCAGACTTTTGCCGAGCAACTCGGTCGCATTCCCAAGAGCCTCGGGGGATGCCTGGGCCGCCTGTTCGACCCGCTCGGATGCAGCAACCATGTCACCCTGTCGGGCTAGCATAGCTGCCACCCCCATCTGCGCGAGCGCATTTTCCGGCGCTACCTTCAACGCCTGCTTCCACTGCCTCTCGGCAAAATCAGTCAGGCCCTTGTCCCAATACAGGCGACCAAGCAAGGCGCGCGCCTCCCCCTCGATATGCTCGCCGGTCCCGGTCTCCACGGCGCGCTTGAGAGCCTCCTCGGCTTCCGCCGGCCTGCGGTACAACGGCGCCTGTAGCGTGCGCCCCAAGGCAAGCCAAAGGGCCGGATTGTCCGGTTCAATTTGTGTCGCTTTCCGGAGCGCATCGGCCGCCAAGTCTGAATCGTTCAGCGAATGGAGCACGCCGGCAAAATCCGCCAGGGCCTCCGCGTCCTCCAATTCCCTCCCGCCGGCTTCCTCGAACAACCGCCGGGCCTTTTCAAACAGTTCCTCGGCCTTGACCTCATGCTCGCGATAGGCCTCGGCATCGCCCGCTCCCGCTGCTTTCGACGCCGCCTGCGCCTGCTGCCGCGCCTGCGCCGCCATTGTGCGGGCTTCCCACAAGACCCCGGACCCAGCGGGCGGCCCTGTGTACTCCGTACCTTCACCGCAGAAAACCACTGTCATAAAACAGGCCAAAACCGCGCCAGAGAATCTCATCATCCCACTTCCGCCTCCCAAACTGCCGATTCCTCCCCGGCCCACAAGTGTTTCTCGAGAACGTCGAGCAACCCATCGAACGTCGACCGGTCGAGAGCGCACACCGACACACCGTGAAAACGCCGCACCAGTGCCGCTACTCGTTCCGGCGCGCAGAGGTCCGTCTTGTTCAAGACCGTGACGACAGGTTTGTCCTGTAAATGCAATCCCGCCAGCGTCTGCATGACGGTATCGTGCTGCTCTTCGACATCCGAACGCGAGGCATCAAGCACGTGCACCAACAGATTCGCTTCGTCAAGTTCTTCCAACGTCGTCCGGAAAGCCTTGCGCAACTCCTTGGGCAAATTCCGAATGAAACCCACCGTATCCGTTACAACAACTTCTCGGTCCTTAGGAAACCGTAAACGGCGCGAGACGGGGTTCAACGTGGCGAATAATTTGTTTTCCGCCACTACGTCGCTTTGCGTCAAGCGGTTAAGCAACGTGGACTTGCCCGCATTCGTATACCCCACAATAGAGACTACGGGCACCTCGTTGCGCGTTCGCCGCGACCGCCGAAGCTTCCGGCGCGCCCCCAGCTTGTCGATCTCACGCTCCAACTGCGCCACACGGTCCTGCACCCGCCGTCGGTCAACCTCCAACTTCGTTTCGCCCGGTCCGCGGCCGCCAATGCCGCCGCTCAGGCGCGAGAATGCGCCTGCGGACTGCTTGGCCCCCAGACGCGGCAGCATGTAACGAAGCTGCGCAAGTTCCACCTGCAGTTTGCCCTCCCGAGTCTTGGCGCGCTGAGCAAAAATGTCCAGGATAACCTGCGTACGGTCCAGAATTTTCAGGTCTGTATGTTCCGCCAGCGCTTGCACTTGGGCCGGCGTGAGATTCAGATCAAAGACTAGCGCCTCTGCCCCGAGTTGCATGGCTTTGATGACGGTCTGCGTAAGCCGGCCTTTGCCCATGACATAGCGCGGGTCGTTCCTGCGGCGCTGAATCACCGTTTCCATGGTCTCAATACCCGCGCTCGCCGCGAGTTCCGTCAGTTCTGCCACCGAATCTTCCGCCACGCCACGGGGAATGCGCGAGACATGCACCAATAGGGCTCTTTCGCGTGAATCCCCTGCTGGACGAGGCTTGCGCAGACGCGCAAATTCGTCCTCGAGAGCGTCCACCGTCACAAGAAAATCGTCTTCCAAATCATGGACGGTCGTTGGGGGCAGCACCTCCCACGGCTTTTCCGCATCCCCGCTGGGAAGCAGATGAGCAGCATGCAGTTTTCCAGGAAGCCCGTTTCCCAGAACCTCAATTGCCACGACGTAATCGAGCCGCAAAAGCGCGAGGTCTGTGAAATCATCGTCGTCAAGAGGTTCATGATTCAAATGCGTATGGATTAACCGCAACCCGCATAGACGCGAGCGCCCCCGCCGATAAGCAGATAAATCCGGAAGAAACACAGACCGCGAATCGCCGACGATACAGGCGCG
>JAWODE010000268.1:0-5248 GCA_046483455.1 Candidatus Hydrogenedentota bacterium
GCAATTACATACAACTTACGTCTCATGGCTCCGAAAAATTCCGGACTGAATCCACCGCAAATCCAGTTCTTCCGGGTGCGCATGAAAGTATTCTTGCCGTTCAACCGTGTCTTTCACGGTTTCCAACGGCACTCGCCAGACGGGCTTTTTACCCGTCATTTCTGCCCTCCCCTGCATCGTGAAGCGGCCTTGTCGCAGACCCACCGCGAGATGCTCCACCTCAAGCCCTTTGCCGCCCGCCAGCAGGGCTACGGCGATTGTTCTGCCGATAGGAGCAGTCTTCGCAGAAAGCATAGTAGCCAGAGGAGAATCCTCACTTTCCGCCACAATCTGGTTCAGGATTCGAAGGTATTCTTCAAAAAGCGTGCTGGCCTGGGAGAGATGCATCGACGTGTACCCTTTTTCAAGCCGTCTTCCCGCTGGGTCATCCGGTGCCTCAGTTTTTGTCGCCGCGTATGTATTGTTAAAGCAAAGCCTATGCCGAAAATTACAACGAAACGCTGTACCGATTATTCCCCTCCAAAAACAATAAAAGCATTATCGCTGACATAGGGAATTGCCCTATGAGCGTTTCAGGCATCACCCTCTACGAGCTCCAATAGGTTCTCGTTACACTGCACAGCGTACAGAGAGGTGCGGCTTTCAGACCCAGAGGTTCCATGACTATGCCAGAGATTACCGAGACTTATTTTGGAAGAATGCTGGGGTTGAGTCCTGCGATGCAGGAAGTATACGGGGCAATCGAAAAGGCGGCCGGGGTAGACATTCCGGTCTTGATCATCGGTGAAACGGGTACGGGCAAGGAACTGGTTGCGCAGGAAATACACGCCCGGAGTGCACGCCGGCACAACCCCTTTGTAGCGGTAAACACGGGCGCATTAACCTCGGAACTCGTTGCTAGTGAACTGTTTGGACACGCCAAGGGAGCCTTTACCGGGGCCACCAACAGTAAAGAGGGGCGGTTCAGGGAGGCCCATGGCGGTGTCCTGTTCCTGGACGAAGTGACTACCATGGAAGAGCGGGTGCAAGTAGCGCTCCTGCGCGTTCTCGAGTCCGGCTCATTCCGGCCCGTAGGCGGTTCCGACGATATATCGGTTGACGTGAGGGTGATTGCCGCTACCAATGAACAACTTGATGAGACCGTGGCAAAAGGGAGATTTCGACCTGATTTGCACCATCGGTTAAGCGTATTTCCAATTGTGCTTCCTCCCCTCAAACAACGAACCGTCGATATACCCGTATTGGTCGAGGCTTTTCTGTGCGAGTCCAACGCCGATTTCCATACCAGTGTCTCGAAGTTGGAAGATAATGCGATAGAAGCACTTATGGCTTATTCATGGCCGGGGAACGTCCGTGAATTACGCAATGTTATAGCCCGCGCGGTTATCGTGGCCGAGTCGGGCAAATTAACGCTCGCGCACCTCCCCCGACGCATAGTTGAGGCCGCCGAAGATTTTTCGGAAGAGGAAGAGGCTCCGCATTTTCCCACTCAAATGCAACGCGATACGACGGAATTCGCCGAACAATGGGAAAACGACGACGACGCTGCTGACACCAGTTTTTTCGTAACCGACCAAGGCGTCTTTCTGCCATTTGGGGCTTCCTGGCAGGATGTCGAGCGCTTCTTCGGACTCAAAACACTCGAGTTCTGCGAAAGCAACAAGACCCGCGCCGCCGAAATGCTCGGCGTCAGCCGCAAAACGCTCTACGACAAACTCCGCCGATGGGAAACCACCCACGCAGAGACTGTTACCGCACCGCAAGCCGTTGAAGCCAAAAGGCTAAGATAACATCGGCGCACCTATCGATAAAGACAAGCCCCGCTTATCCCTGTCAACGAGGGGTCCGTGACCGCCCTGTTTTGTTCCCTGTTTTGTGATTTCCCTTTATTCTCATCCTGTGCTATAGTGGTTCGCGAACGGGGTGGTGTGCTTTGTTACGCAGCGGGGAGGCTGCACATATTTTCTTGTACTCTTGGGAAGAGTTTTGCATCTTAATGGGCTACACGTATATCGCGGTAGATGGAGAATCACAGTATGCGGCTGGATGAGAGGCCCGAATCTACGCATCAGAAGTACAAAGTCCTTCTGGTGGACGATCATCCCATTCTACGCCACGGACTTGCCGATCTCATCGAATCCGAGACAGACCTCGAGGTTTGTGGAGAGTGTTCGGGCGTATCGGAAGCCTTGGGACTGCTGCGGGAAAAAGCCCTCGACCTGATCATCGTAGACCTTAAACTCAAGGAAGGAAGCGGCCTTGATCTGATCGAACAGGTCGCCGGGTTAGATGCGCCTCCTAAAATCCTGGTATGTTCCGTCCATGACGAGATGCTTTTCGCCGAACGCTGCTTACGTGCCGGCGCCTCCGGCTACATTCAAAAAGAAGAAGCCACCGAAAAACTCATCGAGGCCATCCACCAGGTCATCCAGGGAAAAATCTACTCCAGTGAAAGCGTCTCGGAGCAGGTCATGAACCAATTGGCTAGCGCTCACGCCGAAGGGCCTGCTTCGCCTATCGACACCTTATCAAACCGCGAGCTTCAGGTCTTCGAACTCATCGGACAGGGCTACAGCACCCGCGAAGTCGCCGAACAACTGCATTTGAGCCGTAAAACCATCGAAACGTACCGCGAGAAAATCAAAGAGAAGCTCAATATCGACACCGGAAGCCAACTTGTCCAGCGCGCGGTCCAATGGGTGCTTGAAGAGAGATAGTAGAAGCTTCTGATTCCTTGCACGGACTTGCTTTACAAGCACGAAAGGCACACGTCAAAGGGCTTCCTACAATCGCCTTTTCCAGATCTCAACCCTCGGAACCACGCTTCACCGCTGCCGCAAAGAACATGGTGTCTCCAGTTCAGTGATGGAAAACACTGACTGGTCCCACCCCCGCGTGGACGAGAACGCCTACTGGCATACCGTGGGTCGTGTTTGTACAATGGCGGGGTGAAGTTATTGCTTTGGGGATAAAGCTGCGTATTCAATTGTTCATGGGGAGTCCATGGTATGGCCAAAATTACCGATATCCGCTGCAAAGGGGTTGCGTTGTATTTTCTGCCCGTCGAGACGCGGGTGCCGCTTAAATTTGGAAAAGAAACCTTGACCCATGTCTCGTGCGCACGGGTGCGAGTCCGTGTCGAGAATGCCGAAGGGAAAAGCGCCGAAGGCTGGGGCGAAACACCCTTGAGCGTCACGTGGGTATGGCCAAGCAGCCTCTCGTACGAGGAACGCGAGGAAGCCCTCAAAGAACTGTGCCGGCGACTCGCGAAGACATGGGCCGATTTCCATGTGATAGGTCATCCTATCGAAATCGGCCATGCATTCATCGAAACGCAATTGCACGAAGTTCTCGCCGAGCTGAATCGCGAACGCAAAGGCAAAGAGCCGATGCCGTGGCTTGCAGCGCTGGTTTGCTGTTCCGCTTTCGATATCGCGCTGCACGACGCCTACGGCATACTCAACGAAAAACCGACCTACGAAACCTACAACAACGAATTCATGAACTGCGACCTCTCGCATTTCCTTGAACCGGACGAATCTTCCGATGTTTCGTTTCGCGGAAAATATCCCGAGGACTTTTTTGAGCTCCCGCGGCCGGAGAAACTTCCCGCGTGGCATCTGGTGGGCGGCCTCGACCCGCTCGATAAAGCTGAATTAACCGGCAATGAACCGGACGACGGCTATCCGGTGCTTCTCGAGGACTGGGTCGAACGCGATGGGCTCAATTGCCTCAAGGTGAAACTGCGCGGCAACGATGCGGCGTGGGACTACCAGCGACTGGTCCAAATCGGCGACATTGCCCAGCGGAAGAGCGTCGAATGGCTGACGGCCGATTTCAACTGTACGGTAACCGCACCCAAGTATGTGAACGACATTCTCGATCGCCTCGCCCGAGGGCGTCCGCGTATTTACGATACGATCCTGTATGTCGAGCAGCCGTTTCCTTATGATCTCGAACACTACCGCATCGATGTACACAGTGTTTCCGAGCGCAAACCGCTGTTTATGGACGAAAGCGCCCACGATTGGAGACTCGTGCGCCTCGGGCGCACCCTCGGCTGGACCGGGGTCGCACTCAAGACCTGTAAAACCCAGACCGGCGCGCTGCTCTCGTTGTGTTGGGCCAAGGCTCACGGCATGGACCTCATGGTTCAGGACTTGACCAATCCGATGCTCGCCCAGATTCCCCACGTGCTCCTGGCCGCCCACGCAGGCACGATTATGGGTGTCGAGACCAACGGCATGCAGTTTTACCCCGAAGCATCCCTTCCCGAGCAAAAAGTGCACCCCGGCCTATATCAACGTCGTGAAGGATGCGTGGATTTGTCAACCATTTCCGGGCCGGGATTCGGGTATCGAGCAAACGAGATCAAACGATCCCTCCCGAAACCCGAAATCGAGGAAGGAAAATAGGAAATTCAGGGACGGACTACTATTCTCCGCGGAATGCAGCGAAGAGGGTCTTCTTGTTGCACGCAACGCGAAGATGTCGAGTGCGCCGAGGCGCACGGAGCCTGGCAAAAAGGGCATCCGCAAATGCCGCGGATGTGAAGGTCCGTACAGAAAGGACGCGAGGTACGCGGTTTTTTCCACGGCCCTTTGCGTCCGGGGCGCCTCTGCGTTGAAATGCTCTCGAGATTGAACCACCAAGACACCAAGACATGAAGGATGCCGTAACAGGGGCGTCTCGCCCGTAACCGATCATGGCCGGGACGGCCATGCTACGCCACACAAAGGTGTTGGAAGAGATTAGGACACAGCAACGAATTAGGGGGCGTGGAAAGAGGTAAGAGAAACATCCGCAGATAACGCAGAGTGGCGCAGAGATCGAAGATCATAAGTAAAGGCATGCTGATTCGCGTCTTTTCCGGTCCGACTCGCTGTGTCCTTTGATCCTTTGTGTGAGAATGCTCTTTCAACTGAACCCTCAAGATACCCTCTTGGGCGTTTTCGCGTCCGTCAAGCGCGGGCGGGCCTTTTTCAACAGTTCCTCTGCCTCGTTTTCTGTGTCCTACAACCAATGATTACCCCCGCTTTTTGGCTTCCGTGAACAGAAAGACGGGATTTCTCGAAAGGAACTGGTTCAGCCTTGCCCTCATACTATAAAAAAGTGAAAATTCTTTTGATCTCTGTATTTTGTATATCTATCGATCAATCTCTTTTGTTATGCACAATATATTGTGGTTCTATAGGCAATGAAGGCCTCTAAACCCTTGATTTCTAAAGGGAAAAGTGGAGGAAAGGGG
>JAWODE010000303.1:0-6379 GCA_046483455.1 Candidatus Hydrogenedentota bacterium
CACGGCCTCAGTCATTTGAAATCACCTGTGCGGATCCAGTTAGCAACTTGATCAACATCTTTAAATTTGACCTCAGATTTTAAGTCTCTTTCTATCTCTTCAAATGACCCGGGTTTTTCCGGTACCGGCGCCGGCAAGCACAAGGGCCGGTCCCCCACCATGGGTAACGGCTTCCTGCTGGGCGCTGTTAAGAGTTGGCATTTTACGCTCCATCACATAATTCGCAATATACTTATTCGCGCTAGGTCGTTGATATTTCGAGAGAACGGGCGATCCGGCCGGGATATTATTTGACGAAGCCTCGCCACCGTGTTATCATTTTATTGAGCGATACGCCGTGCATTGTAACAGGGAGGCGCAACCCATGTACACGGGCAGAGGCTGGGGCTTTACCCTTATCGAGTTACTCGTTGTGATTGCCATTATCGGCATTCTTGCCGCCATGCTCGCGGTGGGTTATCCAAAGGCAATGGAAATGGCCCGCCTCCGCGATGTCGAATCGGATTTTAACGCACTGCGGACTGCCCTATCGGTTTATGCCGCGGATCACGGCAGCTATCCACCCCGCTACGGTTATTATACGGGATACCAAGATACTGCCGGCGCCGATCTCTACTTTCTCACACCCTACTTGGCCAAGATCGGCGAATTTAAGAATATGGACCTATACGACCGATTTTCGGATACCGACGATGCGAATAAAAACGGGGTGGTAGACCGTCTCGAATACACCCCCGAGGGCATTCAAACAGGTCCAGACAATTATTTTTTCCCCGAGGATCCCAGCCATCCCGATTATCGCCCCCCTTATATGGCAGCGACGCCATTGCCACCGTCGAACGAGCAGGCGCCATATATTTACGTTCCCGTAAACAAGCGCCAGGCCAATCAGTACGCCCAATGGTTCTTCAAGAAATGGAAAGCCACGGGGGACGTAAAATACATGTACGCCATCGACGACGGGGCAGGCCCGGGCAATAACCCCATCGAGGATTATGGGATGACGTTCCCCCCGCCCCAGTACGACGACTACGTACTCATCAGCGTCGGCCCGGCCGGAAGCACGGGGGGCATTACGACAAATGCGCCGCTTTTCGACCCCGTGGTGCAATATCACGTCGACGCCTTGCGAGCCTATTTCCTGGCCACGCGGGACGCCAATGACAACGGCGAGTTGGATTTTGATTACCGCGCGCGCAAGCACGGTGAAGGGACCCGCGAGGCATACGACCAAGATGGCCTCTACCACCTTCCCAGCGGGTTTCCGGCGTGGCAGAACACGGGTTTCACAGGCTCGGGAGCTGGGCCGGTTATCGGGCAACCGTAACCCCTTCTTCGAAACGGGTCAAGAGTCGGGCGGGCGGCTGCTTTCTTCCCCCAGCCATTCTTGTACAATGTAAATGGGCCGGTGTTGCGTCTCGATGTAAATACGGCCAATATACTCGCCGACAATGCCTACCAGCAGGCATTGCAGCCCTCCAAAAAACCAGATACTCGCCACAACGACCACATTGACGGGGACTTTTGCGCCTAGAAGCCTCCCCACCAGGATTCCCAGCACGGTCAGCGTCGCGAGTGGTACCACCAAGAGGCCAATAGCGGTAGCGATGCGCAGCGGCGCCACCGAGAAACTGGTCACGCTGGTCAAGGCCAGGGCAAACATCTGCCATGTGCGGTATTTGCTCCTTCCGGCCCGGCGCGGCGGCCGCTCGAACGGCACCGTGGCCTGGCGGAAGCCGGTCCACGCAACCAAAGCGCGGACAAAGCGATTTCGCTCGGGGCAACTTTGAAAGGCCTTGACCGCGGCGCGGTTCATGAGGCGGAAGTTTCCGGCATCGGCGGTGAGTTTCCCGCCGACGAGAAAGCTCATGACGCGATAGAAAAGATAGGCCGACGCCCGCTTGAAAACCGATTCGCGATGGCGCGCGGTGCGCTGGGCGCACACGATATCGTATCCTTCGCGCCATTTTTCAACCAAAGCAGGTATGAGCGAGGGAGGGTCCTGCAGGTCGGCGTCCATGAGAATAATCGCGTCGCCCCCGGCATGATCGATCCCGGCCGTCACGGCGGCTTCGTGACCGAAATTCCGCGACAGCAGGATTCCCTGCACGCGCGAATCTCGCTGGTGAAGTTCCTGGATTAGTTGGTCCGACCCATCCGTGCTCCCGTCATCAACAAAGATAATTTCCCACGTCAACGCGGCCTCCTTGAGGGCCGCATTAAGCTGCTCGTAGAGGATGGAGAGGTTCTCACGCTCATTGTGAACGGGACATACCACCGAGACGGTCTGCCGTTTTTCCCGTGTCTTCATACCCGTCTTGCTGCCTTTTTTTCGGGGGCGGTTGCGGACCAGGGTCAAAGATGGCCCGTCCCGCGCGCTTTCAGTTCGGCTACGACTCCGCGGACATCCTGCGCCCGGTCTTTGGGCGCGACCAGGACGCCATCGGAAGTCACCACCACAACTAAATCCTCGCACCCGACAACGCCCACCGCTATATTTTCGCCATCGGCTTCGTTGTAAACAATGCAGTCTTCGCAGTCAACGAGCACCGGATCGCCTATGGCGACATTGCCTTGGGCGTCGCGTGCCATGGTACGGTCGAGGGCGGGCCAGGCGCCGATGTCATCCCAGGGGAATTCGGCCCGGGCCGTTACGACCCGCTTGGCGTGTTCCATCAGCGCATAATCGATCGAGATGTCCTCGAGTTCCTCGAAAATCTTATGCACGCCGGGTTCATCGCCTTGTTTCATAGCTTCTGACATGCGACGGACAGCTTCAGCGAGGGCGGGACGCACTTGGTCCAATTCCTCGAGAAAATCGGCGATGCGCCAGAAAAACATGCCGCTGTTCCAGAAATAACGGCCCGAGGCGACGAAATCCGCCGCCTTTTCACGGTTCGGTTTCTCGTGGAAGGCCGTCACCGGATAGATAGCGATGGCGCCCTCCGAAAGCGAGGGCATGTCCTTGGCAATCTGGATGTATCCGTAACCGGTCTCGGGACGGCTCGGCACCACGCCAAGCGTCGCCAAAACGCCATCGCGCTCGACAAGATTCAACGTTGCGGCCACGGTTTCCCGGAATTTGTCCGAATCGCCGATCTCGTGATCGGCGGTGGTAACGGCCATGGTGATCTTTTCAGGGGGGCAATCATAGCGCGCCATCATATACGCGGCCGCATAGGCCAACGCCCCGGAAGTATTTCGCTTGCAGGGTTCCGCGATCACGTTTTCAGGAGGCACGCCGGTGTCCCCGCTGCGTATGGGATCAACGAGGTGGTTTCCCGTAACGATATACACATCTTCGGTAGAAACAAGGGGCGCAATCCGCGAAACGGCTTCTTCGAGGAGCGTCTGCTCGGGCGACGCAAGGCGGAGCAGTTGCTTCGGGCGCAGGCGGCGTGAGAGCGGCCAGAAGCGCTCTCCCGAGCCCCCTGCCATAATGATCGCTACGCGAATCGTGTCAGTTGCATGCATGAATTAATCTCCCTCGCTAGACAATTTAGCCCAAGCATAAGGGGTACGGCAAAACGCATGGCGGACGCTTGGGCAACGATCGCTTATTTCACATGGCATGGGTTATGAGACAACGAAGGAGATCTTTGCCAATATCGCCCGGTGTGCGCTCGAATATCGGATGCTTAAGGTCCTTCGAAACCTTCCGTCCGAAGTTATCCTTTACAGCCGCCTCGATTTGGGGAAGATTGTAGGGGCAGACATAGGTGAAGCGGTCTCCCATGTACTTGTCGTTGCCTCCAAATTCGCAATAGTCCGCCAAATTACCCCATTCCGATGCCACGGTATGGACACCGGCCTTCGCCGCTTCGAGATAGGTGTAGCCGGGGGCTTCCCAGAAGGCGGGGTGCAGGTGGAGTCCGCAATTCGCATACGCACTGAGCAGACACCGCTCCGAAAGACGCCGCCCACCGGGCATCTGGATGATGCGTGTCGCGCCGCCAATGAGCTGGGTCGGATGCTCCTCGCTGATGAGCAGCGTGGGGGCCTTGCGATGTTTTGCGCCCGCATTAACCACGAGTAGGTCGTACCAGCTCTGGTACCCCTTTGTAGCTATCAAGACAAGCGGCATGTCGAGGTTTTTTGTCGCCAAGACCGTCGCCAGCTGGTTCTTTCGAGTCTCGAGGCGCCCTACCTGAAGTATATACTCACCTCGCGCCAGCCCGGTAAGCTTTAAGAACTCATCGGAAACTTCTTCCTGTGCGGCCATAAAAGGTACGTCCCAAAACACCACTTCTGTCTTGCATCCCGGGGCGTCTCGCTGCATGGTCCGGGCTTCCCGGTGCGAGGCCGCCACACACACGGTAGCCGTCTTGAGAACAGGAACATTGTACAGGATATTCTTGGGCACTTCGTGATTGTAGTAATTGAAAACGTCCGGGTTCTCCCAGAGATCGTCGATCTTGAGCTCGATACCGTTTTCGTCAGCATCCTGCAGACATAACGCGACGTATTCGGCAAATCCCATCGACTTTGGATAATACCCCAGAAAATCCTCGTGAAAGCCAAACAATCCGAATGGAACATTCTTGTCCTGCAGAACTTGCGCATTGGGGCGCTGGTCATTGCACGTATTACCAAGAAAAACAAAATCGGAATCGGAGAGTTCGGCAGCCGTTTGGGCCAGACGCACGCGAACGCCAAACTCCTCGAGACCGGCCTTCGCGGAATGCAGCGCCCGCAGATCACCGCCCCATTGGTGCTCATTCCGCCGGGACGCAATGCCGATTTGCAGTGAAAAAACGGATTTTGAACGCAGGGCGTTCTCACTGCGTTCGTACGCCGGGATGTATTTCGCGTTTCCATCCCGCAACACCGGCTGGTAATCTGAACCAATTCCCAGGAACGCATAAAGCTCTTGGAGATAGGAAGCCCCCAGCGTCATCAGAGCCTCGTAAGAAAAGACAAAACACTTGTCATGATGCTCTAAGACGGACTGGATTATCGCAACGGCCTGGTCCATTTCCTCGACGGCCAGCGCTTGATCGCCTTGGGTATGCTCGCGGCACTTCGAGTAAATAGCCACGTTTCGATCTCGGACGGTCAAGACCGCGTAAACATCGTATCCCGCCTTCTTCAACCCATCGATCAAGGGTAGAGGGTCCAGAAAACTCCGTCCGCCCGCCTCGTTGCCGACCTTCATCGCTATCTCGGTTTTGTCCACTCCTCCGTGGGGAAGAGAACGGCGTGAAATACGAGGCTTGTCACAACGAATTGTATCGGGAGACATCCACCATTGATGGACTGTTTTGGTTAGGAAAGAGTCAACGAGCTCGCCCTTGGCATTCGTTTTGTTCTCACCGTCATCATAGTCAAAGCCCGTAGCCTGGACAATGGTATCGGCCACCAAACGCGTGCCAGAGCTTTCATGACCCAAAACAAGAATAAACTTGGCTTTTTCCATATCGGCCATCGCAGTCTGTCTTTTCTTGAGGACCCCCGTGCGCGAGGTAGGGAGCGCACCCCTTTCACAAATATGAACAAAGTATACTTACGCCTTTCTTACAGCGTCAATAACGCCACGAGACCGCCACGCAAGAAGGGTGCTCATTTCGGCAGGCGGCGGTCCAGGGCCTCGAGCTTGAAACGCGTACTCACGACCGAATAATTTTCCGCTCCCGGATATTTGACCGTATTGGTGGCTACGAAGGTGCCGTCCGGAAGTATCTCGAGGGCGGGATATTCGGCCCGGGCTTCGGACGGCAAAAGTTTGATGCGGTATGTCCCCTCGCGTCCTTGGATGAGGTCGTCGTATGTCCCCACCCACGCCACGAAATGACCTTTGGTGGGACTATTCTCGGCGGTATCCCGTCCAGCGATAACGAGACGTCCGTCCGGCGCGTATTGATGCTGGTGCCGGTCCATGGACACGCTGGCGGGGGCTTGAAACGGTTCGGACCAGCTATCTCCCTCGTTGTTCGACACCATGAGCCACGAGTTAAAAGACCGCTCGTTTTCACGGACGATCATTAAGAGTTCGCGGCCATCCGGCGAGCGGATAATGTCGGGTTCGCATGGTCGAAAGGGCTCGCCCAAATCGAGAATGATCTCCCACGCGCTCCAGGTGAGACCTCCGTTACCCGAGCGGGACACCGCGAGCACATTGCTCGGGCGGTCTTCGCCGGGTCTTCGCAGGTTGGTCGCGCCCAGCAGTTCTTGCCCGTCGTTTACAGGCACAATAGCGGTAAAAGGCATCACCGTAGGCGCGGGTTTTTCGCCCCCGCCCAGCACGCCGCCATCGGAAAGCCGCGAGGGCGCGAACGGCGTCCACGTCTTCCCATTATCTTCCGAATAGGACTGATACATGATGCGGCCCTGGGGCCCCCGGTTGGCAAAAATGAACAGACGTTCTCGGCCTTCGGGATCC
>JAWODE010000358.1:0-3857 GCA_046483455.1 Candidatus Hydrogenedentota bacterium
ATTGGCGGACCCTCACTCGCTGTGTCACGGTCTCCCGGCCGCGGCGGGCTTGGTCCACACCGGACGGATCGTTTTCGAGGCAATCACCGCTGGAGAATGATATACCGGAGTGCAGGCAGCTCAAATTCCCCCAGGTCCGGCGGAAGTAGAAAACGTCGCACGGAGATGCGCTTATCATCAATGGACTTCACCGGGAATCCGGTCCAGTGCGTTCCATCATGGATGCGCACGTAAGGCGTAAAACCTTCAGGAATCGCGGGCCAGTCCTCCGGAACCGATACGTCGGCCGTCAAGACCTCTGGTGTTTGTGCCGCAAGGGTCCCGCGCGAGAACGCGGAATGGTTTTCGAAGCCTTGCCCGGCCGCAGTCAACGTGGACGCGCCCAAACCGAAAACCCACGGCTTTCCTTTGGAAGATTCGCAGACTATCCCGAAACGCCCCTGGAACCACACATTGCCGATTGGGCTTCTGTTCTCGAATTCGCTAAGGATCAGATATTCGCCCCATTGGCTGTCGATGCGCAAGGCCAAGGCATCCGGTCCGGCTGTTGCCGGCACATCGACGCGTTCCACGCGCATTACCGGTAGCGGCTCTTTTCCCACGCAGGCCTCATGAACCGCGACAAAAACGCTCTCGAGGTTTTCTCCTAGACGGACGGCGTCGAGATAGCGCATACGCCGACCCGCCTTACGGTGGTTGTATTGGCCGGGCCCATTGGACGCCTCGACACGGTCAACGGGAGCGCGCATCCAAAGGCGGTATTGCGCATCCCTTTCACGCCATGTAGCTTCCCAGGCGGGCGGCGGGTCGTCGACCCCGCGGACATCCCGGAGACCGTAGATGTCTTCGCGGGCCAGGCTATTCCCCACATCGGGAAGCGGCGGCTCGGGCGGTAATTCGACACCCTCTACTTCCAAAGCGCTTTCGGGGGCATCACTGGCTCCAATGGCGCTGGCGATACGAAAGGCGTGTTTGCCGCCCCCCTTTACGCGAAAGATATCGACCAGGAACGATTTCCCGTTCGGTCCTTTAATCAAGGCAAGGGTTCGGCGGTATTCGGAGCATGCCTCATAGGCATTTGACGATGCCCCGACCACCGACGCCACGGGCGACGTGGCCGCGAAATCAAATGCCGGGATTCGCTCGCCATGCCGTTGGTTGGCGTCGTTGACGATGACGAGGTTGTGGCTCAGGGTGCTCTTGATCCAGGAGTTTACGGGCATGTCACCTACGTAGCCAAGGTCTTCAAGAACCACCCGGCCCCCTGTATCGTAATACAACGCCAGGTTGTCGTAATGCCGGTGGCCCCCCGGCGGATTGAACGGAAACGCCGCCAACGCCGCCTTGGGCCCCTCGCCATGGCGCAAAAACGCCGTCATCCACGCGGGATACACCAACTCAGGCGGGTCGCGCTGAATGCGTTCTTCAATCTGTTCCGGCTCGAGATGAAAGACCGCGTAGTCCGTAGGCCTCTGCCCATCGGTGGCAGATGGATGCAGTCCGGCGAAATACTCCGGGTACCTTCGAATCCCGAGCTCGTACATGAACGCATTCGGTTTCGCCGACTTGTTGGTGTCTGAAAGGGGCGCGTAATAGCCGCTGGGCCGTCTTTGATCGACAAAGGACCGGAACATAAGCTGCAGTTTGGGGTCATCGCCGTACATATCCAGCACGCCTTCGCCATTGGGCCGGCGGAAACCATGGAGGGTCTCGACCAGTGGCAGGATCGGGCCAAGATACATATTGGTATAGGCGGGACTCTCCTTGCTGAAACCATCATACAGAAAGGATTGGTCGCGCAGGTTGCGATACCCATCGAGGGCTACATCGATGTAATGTTTCAGGCCGAGCGCCTTGGCCACTGCTGCAAACGCATTGTAGATGCGCGGCGCCTTATTGTTGACGCAGGCGGCTTTGCCCACGCCACCCACGTACGGTTCCGCGCCCATGATCCACTCCAACAGGAGGTCGCGCTCGACAACATTGCGCTGAACCTCGCTCCAGACCGGATTCGCCTCCGCATCCTTGGCATTCGCCACGAGGTCGTAGGCCAGCGCAAAATTCGCCGCACTCCGGATGGAGTCTGTACTCGGATGCAAGCGCCCTCCGCCCCAATACGATTGGAGCATGCGGGCTTTGTCCAGGGAATCGCGCGCGAAAGCACGTTCGGTGAGATGCTTCTTCCATTCCAGAGGCAGTGATTGATCGTGCCAAGCCGCGTACATGGGATCGCAATCGGCGATGGCGTCCCAGTAATCGTGATACAACCAGTTGCGGTAGCAGTGGGCGAACCGCACAAGAATGTCTCGGGCGCGGGCCGCATACGCGGCGTTGCCGGTCAACGCGTAACTATACGCGAGGTCCAAAACCCCATCGCGCATAAAACAGGCTTTGTGATAACGGAGTAGTCCGCTGAAACTGATATGAATCGGTTTGCCAACCCAGTGAAAGGCGAGGTTTCCCGAGCGGTCTTCCGGATTCGCCTGTTCCGCCTCGTTGTAGTAGAAGGTGAAGACCTGTCCCATACGCGGGGCCTGCAGTTCCGCGGTTTCCTCGAATTTCGGGTCAGGGTAGACCTGCCCGCATTTGGTACAGCGGAGAACATCGGGATTCCGGTAGCTCCAAGACATAAGACCGTGGCCCGCCCCTTCCTGAGACTTCGTCCCCACGCAATTGGGGCACGTCGTTCCATAGGGATTCGTGGGCGTCAACTCGGAGATCATGGTTTCGACATACCCGGGGGGTTGCGCCACGAGATAATCGGCACGGGCCTTCCGCGCATCGAACCACGCCTTAGCCCATTCACTCGCCTCGATATTCGCTTTCGCCCGTGCCAAATCCGCCTCGCTGAGCATCCTGGGGTGCACCGGCACTTCGCGTGAGGCCAACAGCGCATCCTTGCGGGATTCGATCTCCGCGCGAAACGCCCGCTCGACGTCCGAAAGCTCGCCGGATTGCCACGGTAACAGTCCGGCTCCCCGCACCACGGCGTGAACGTAGGCTTCCTTACTTGCCTCCACGGGCGGCTCTGCCGTTTTTGCGGCGTTTGACGTCAGCATCAATCCCAGAGCAAACAGAACACACCCAAACGATAGTCGAAATCGGGAGTTGGTCATGGCGGCGCCTCTGTGTTGAGTTTCATTGGCCTCAACAAAGTACCGAACTCGCGCACCATGAGGCAAGAATCCCGATCGCCGGTGTCAAACCACAGTGATAATGTCCTCTTGCGTCCACATCAGAAATGTCCTTTCATTTGGCCTCCCACAAGGAGGGCGCAATGTCAGGACATTTGGAGATGAGCGAGAAGGAACCGAAACGGAAGTCCGTGTTTGACGCGGTATTTTAAAAAGGTTGCCGTCCTCATTTAATGGCCGCCCGTCCCGTCACCCCTGCGAAAGCAGGGGTCCAGTGTGCGTCCACAGGGTGCCTCTCGCAAACCCTCTGGATTCCTGCTTGCGCAGGAATGACGGTGGGAACGGCGCCTCTTCCGTCTTGCAGCGGCCGCCCGTCATCTATGCACAAGCAGAAAAAGCAAGTGAGGAGGTTATAGCCTCATACCCACAGCCGCGATGCGCGCTACGCGCCGGCTGTGGATATGCCGGGGGCTGGACAGTTACTACACACCTGCCCACACCCCTTGGATGCCCCCCGGCGCAAACCCAAGAAAAGAGGACATTTCTAATGTGGCTTGACAGAATCCCGATCGCCGGGTCCACCTTCACAAGGTTTGCACGGCGCGGCCCGGCATGCGAAACTAGGTGCCCAATGGGAATGGGGCGGCCGCGGGTACTGCAACCCGGTAGCGGGTCCGAAACGAAACTAATGCGCGAAGGGAGACAGATAATGGCGCAGGGGAT
>JAWODE010000407.1:0-2923 GCA_046483455.1 Candidatus Hydrogenedentota bacterium
AGGACAGGCATATCGACCGCGGCAATCAGCTCCGGGAGGTCGTAGTGCTCGAGCACGCCCGGCAGAAACGCCTGTTGCGGCCACGTGTACTCGGCGTGCGTGGCCAGAGACTCGAACGTGGCAAGCCCGTTCATCGAGAAGACCCCCGCGACCCTGCCGTGTACCGCCGCGACATGCAACGCCACCACGCCACCCATTCCATTGCCGCCAACGATGATTCTTTCCGGGTCAATCTCGGCCCGGCTGCGCAAATACGCGAGCGCCGCGAGACCGTCCCGGATGCGCATGCCCAGCACATGGTCGCCGAGGGCCGCCGATACGTAGGAAATCCACCGGTCGCGTCCACCCCACCCCGCGAGGTCGTAGGGCAGGTCTGCCGGTTCAGAATCGCCCCATCCGCGCAAGTCGACCGTGAGAATGGCGGGGCCGTCCGTGTTTTTGTCGAGGAATCCGCTCATGCGGGCAAGCATCCCGTGGGTGCGCAAGCTCTCCCACCGCCCTTTGTCGTCAAAGTAGAGAACCGCTGCGCCGCGCCAGCCTTCTTCTGCGGGGGCAAGAAACGTCGCCGGCAGGGCAATGCCCGGCTCCGGCTCGATGAGGATTTCCTGGACGTTGTGAAACCACGCGAGGACAGGCGGACCAGTCACCACTTCGGGTTTCGCCGCCACATCGGTAACGAGCTGGCGAATGGCCTCGGGGATGGGTAACCCTGACCGGTGGTCGCGCAAGCGTTCGGCCAGGGCGCGGTTGAGGGTAAACATGTTTTCTTCCTGGCGGGGATGGCAGGCAAGCATGGCGTCATCGACCATTTCAAAATCGTCGCGGGTGTAGGCCGGAATCTCTCGGTCCGGGGTATTGCGAACGTACCGATCAAGCCATTTGGTGAACTCGAGCGCCATGGCGACGGTGTAGGCATGACCGCCGGGATCGACGAAGAATCCGAATGCCTTCTCGTTGTCCGCCGCCGCATAGAACGCACGAACTTTCGAGGCGATGTCGCGCCCCCATTCAATTTTAAACACCTCGTCCTGCGCGCCGGCCATAAGCAACATGGGGGTGGGGGCTGCGGCGGCGAGGACGTCCACATCGTCGTAGTATGCGAAGCGCCCGGCGGCAAGCGTCTCGGCGCAGGGAGCATAGACATCAATCACCGGGTGCATGGCATTGGGTACGGCGCAGCAGGACGGTCCCACGCAGCGAATCCGGTCATCAAGCAACGCTGCAAACATCGCGGTGTAGCCGCCGCCGCTGACACCAGTGATGCCCACCCCGTTTGCAAGCATGACGTCGTCCCGGGAAGCGAGGTAGTCGATGCAGCGGATGGCATCGGCGACAAAATACCGGTTGGACGAGTGGCCCGTGAGGTAGCAGCGCACGCCATCGCGGAAATGATCGTTGCCGGCGCGTTTTTCGCCGGCCATGCCCGGTGGGTCGAAAGTGACGGCGGTGTACCCGAGGCGTGCAAACACTTGCGCGGGCACCTGGTAGCTCTCACGCGTCTTGGCGCTGTGGCCCACGGGAATCACCACGGCGGGCCACGGTGGCGGGAAGTGCTCCTCGAGGGGCAAATAGACCGACGCGTTGACGTCCCACCCCGGCAGCGACTCGAACAGCACGTTTTCAATCACGTAATGCGGCCGCTCGTGGCGGGCCACGGGACGCACGTTCAGCGGGGGGCCATCGGGGCCGAAGCGGATTTTGCCGAGGTCTTCACGGACCCGTTTCCGGATGGCATCGCGCCAAGTGTGCCAGGCGCCTTCGTTCACGGCGTTGGCGCGACGTTCCGCAGCGCGGTCAAGCGCTTCGCAACTGCGGCGCACGATGTGTTCGCAAAGCATAGTGCGCAGATCGACCTGCGCCGGCACCGGTCCCAACTCAAATTTTTCGGCGGCCTCCGCCCAAGTTCCCTCCGAGGTGCTCGCGGAGGAGAAAGACGCGGCCATCACAAGAAACCCCTTCATGAAAAGCATAATATTCACGAGAAAACTCCTTTTTGAGACGATAGTATAGTGGGCTGCGTGCGTAGTAAAACATACGCGAGGGGAAGGGCCGCGAAATGATCATTATCGTCGCGAACGACATTACGGAAACGTGTCACGTCTAGGGGTATCTGGTGGGCCCCCCTGAAGACTATTCGAGGGCGTCTTCTTCTAAATCCTGCGCGACGAGCTCCTCGATGGCGCGCTGGTCGGCTTCATCGATTTTCGTGTAAAGAATGGCGACCTTGAAATGGTCGTCGCCTACTTCATGGGGCTCGCATCGAACGACCACTCCCTCGCATTCAATACGGCGGTTCTCGGGCTTCGGGAGGTCGAGGGCAATGCTCATTTTCGTCATCAGCGGAATAGGTTTCACGGTATGGCACAATACCCCGTTGGCACTGATATTATCGACGTGATTCAGCACGCCCGGACCGTCGTCCTGGACGATTTGCGGCACCGCGCGCCGACTCCGCGGATAGCGTCTCCGTTCTTCTCCGTTCGCTCGCATGAACTCCCTCTTTGGTGTTTCAACTCCCGCTCCATCCATACTAGCCCATGGAACCGCGGAATGCAACGGTTTATGCGCGGCCCAAAATCCGCACGTAGCGAAAGGACCAAAGGGCCGAAAGGGACCAAAACCACAGAAACGACGAGCATGTGATGTTCGTCTCTCGAAATCAACATAAAGGCATGGGCCTCTTGACGAAATCTCCGCACGATGCCGGGTTGGAACCGGGCATCCTTGTTGGTCCTTTCGGTCCTTTTGGGTCCCTTGGGTCCTTCCTTACTTGTGCATCGTGATCATCACTCCTTTGCTTGATTCGAAGATCGCGGCCATGCACAATGGCGCGCGAGCTTTCGTTCATTCCATAAGGGGGCACGCCGCTGTGCCCGCGAGGAGGGGCTGCTGGTGGGCGGCTCCTGCGGCACCGCGCTGGTCG